>JAPYPM010000304.1 GCA_029937635.1 Nitrospinaceae bacterium | reverse complement strand
TATTGGGATAATATTTTGCCAAGTTAGTGGGTATTTCAGCTATCTGGAGACAACCGCATTTAAAATACTCGAATGATTCTCTATAACCAATCAGCATCTCTGTCTCCACATAAGTTTCAGAAATATCTCCATCGCAAATCCCACATATAGTCATAATAATAATAAAAACCGCCTAGTGTTGATAGTTAATGATATACATCATTACTATTATTTTACCCTTAACCTCTGCAGATTCCATAAATAAAAAATCTAGGGAATGAAAGTAGCGGATACAAATTAAGATTAGATATTTGCTACAATCAAGTACCAATGTCACCCAACCGCAACCGATCAACCATAAATAAAGTTGTGATTGATTGAGATAAGGTAAAAATTAAAACATTAAAAAGAACGTGGGTGTGAATTAATAGGAAAGAAAAAACATAGGGGCGTCTTTATAGCCGCCTACGATACCTCTAAAAAATATACTTCAAAGAAATATTATATTCGCTCAACACAGAACAAAAGATCGCTCTAATTATAGTTTTATATATCGCTATTTAAGAAGCTATCCAAGTCTAAGACCTCCCATTTTACCAAAGATTTTTACGCCTTAAGGTTTAAAAGGGCTTTTATAACCCACCATCACACTAACTTAATAATTTATATATACAGGAAATTTATTTTTTTTCTTAATCAATAAAATTATTTAACGACTAAAGTAAAATGGATTGTTTTGACTATGGCGAGGTCTCCTGATATTTAGAAAACTATTCATTATCAATAATAAAGACCCTGGACATTAGTCGATGTACAAACCAACCATACATCCGAGAAACAAGGTATTTACCTATTGGATAGATATTGTTGGCACCTGCAACCTAAGATGTCCAACGTGTCCAACGGGAAATGTTCTTGACTCTGAATTATCAGTTGGCCGCAACCCTACCGGATTTATGGATCTTAACCTTTATAAAAATATCTTAAAAAAAATTAAAGCGGATAACGTATCTGATCGTACTGAAATCCATCTGTACACATGGGGCGAACCACTTCTACATCCAAAAGTTGCACAATTTATCTCAACCACTAGAGAAATGGGCTTTTACTGTGGCATTTCAAGTAATCTAAACCTAGATAAAAACATAAAAGACGTTATAAAAGCCGAGCCTAATTTTTTTAGGGTATCCCTCTCTGGTTTTTATCAAGATCAATATAAATTAACACATAAACGCGGCGATATAAGAATTGTTAAAAGTAATATGTACAAATTACGTAGTTTACTCGATCAATACAAAAGTAAAACTAACGTACAAGTTTTATATCATATTTATAAGCATAACGCAGGTGATGACTTAACAATGATCATAAAACTTTGTGAAGAGTTAAATTTTAATTTAAACCCCGTGTGGGCTTATTTTATGCCTCTTGAGAAAACTTTAGATTATCTAAATGGTAAAGTTTCTAATGAAGATAAGAACACCATAGACATGCTTGCAATGGAACCCCATGACGTTGCCCAAGCGGCAAGTTTTAATCTTGATTCAGATTGCACTCTACGCAAAAATCAGGTTTCTCTCAATATAGATGGATCTGTCCAGTTATGTTGTGCAACATTTGATAAAGCTCATGTGGTTACACCAAGTTTTATAGAGATACCACACATGGAGTTACAGTATTTACGGTATTCAAATGCAATGTGTACCCCTTGCATGGAAAAAGACCAACATCTCTATTTTACCTACGATGTTGGCAAAAAGCTCGATCAATTAGGGGAAAAAAATTTAAGTAAAAATAAATCAAAATTTATCTTTAAGCAATTTTCGGATCCTCACTTAACTCTCAGAACGGGTTCTGATAATGATGAAATAAAACTTCCTCGCGGACCTCAGATAAAAAAAGCACGGGGAATACGTCGTTATTTTAACAAAATTCTGAAAAGGTAGCATTAATGAACGTAGAATAAATAATGATTAAGAAGAGATTTAATAGCGTCTTTATTGATGCACGAAATACCTCTAGAGAAAAGGCTTCGAACGGAAACGCGAGAAATCGTCTTTGGTGGGAGCACATGCCCATGACTTATAAAAACTGGGAGGGGGAAAATCGCCAATTAGATAGTATTGACGATTTTAACTACGCGGAGGAAGTTCTTTTTTCTAATAGTCCCTATTTACGTAAACAGTATGATTTTTCTGCCTATGCCAACAAAAAAGTCTTGGATCTAGGTTGTGGCTCTGGCGTGCTTTCCGTTGTCTTAGCAAAAAATGGTGCTGACGTAACGGCAGCGGACCTTACCGAAAATGCTACAAAGATGACTAAACGTAACGCAGAGTTGCAACAATTAAATATTAAAGTTGTGAGAACCGACGCCGAAAATTTAGCATTTGCCAATAACTCATTTGACTATGTACTTTCATGGGGCGTACTTCATCATACAGAAAATACTGAGCAAGCCTTTAATGAAGTTTCTCGCGCTTTAAAACCTAATGGTACCGGTTTAGTAATGGTGTACCATAAATCTAGTATTTTTTACTATGTAAAAGGATTAATTTGGTTGTTACTTAAAGGAAAAGTTTTCAAAGGCTACAGCCTTAAAACAGTTATAGATTTTTATGTCGATGGCTATTTTCATCGTCATTTTACAAAACAAGAATTAACAGAAAGCCTCAGCCAAGCCAATCTAATTACCCAAAATGTTTTTACAACACAACAGGAACAAAAAATACTACCCTTCATACCAAAACGGTTAGATCTTTATCTAAAGTATCATTTCGGTTGGTATTTAATTTCGACTTTTAAAAAATGTTAACCCTCATCTTTTGTTTATTTTCAAACTATCAAAATATACATTTAAAATATGAACAAGGCTATCCTAGAAAATATTGCGTCAGCAATTTCTTCTCTTAGCGCTGGCGTTGCAATTGTAGCAACCCGCTTTATTATTCATGAAACCAACCCAATTTCACTAGCATTCTTTCAATATTTTATTGCTACTATTTGCCTATTCCCAATCTTATATCTAGGTTTACAAAAACAACGAATAGCTACAAACCATA
>JAPYPM010000303.1 GCA_029937635.1 Nitrospinaceae bacterium | reverse complement strand
AAAGAAATGCTGCATCACTTCATTGTGTTTCGGCAGGAGGTGGTGACAAGGCGGACTGCGTTTGATTTAAAAAAGGCACAGGAAAAAGAACATATTTACCTGGGGTTGAAAATTGCTATAGATAATATGGATGAAGTAGTTGCTTTAATAAGGGCAGCAGCAGATCCAGGAGAGGCATTAACGGGATTAGTAGAAAATTTTGCGCTTTCAGAAATTCAGGGTAAGGCTATTTTGGAAATGCGTCTGCAGCGTTTAACAGGACTGGAAAGACAAAAAATAGTTGACGAATTAAAAGCAATTATAAAATTAATTAAAGAATTAGAAAATATTCTTGCCAACGATGATGTGAAAATGAAAATCATCCGTGATGAATTGATAGCAATAAAAGAAAAATATGGAGACGACCGGCGTACCGAAATTATTCCTAGCGAAATAGATGATATCGATATCGAAGATATGATTACCGATGAAAATGTTGTGGTTAGCTATTCGCGTGGGGGTTATATCAAACGCCAGAGTATTGATAACTATCGTTCTCAACGTAGAGGTGGTAAGGGCATAAAGGGCATGAAAGTAAATGAAGAAGACGTGGTGGAGAATATTTTTATCGCTTCCACTCTTGATAGCCTCATGGTGTTTACGAGCCTTGGCAAGGTACACTGGCTTAAAGTTTACACAATCCCTGATGTCCTTCGCACATCTAAAGGGAAATCGATAGCAAATTTGCTGCCTCTTAAACCCGAAGAAAGTATCGCAGGCATTCTATCTGTTAAAAAATTTGAAGAAGGGAAAAATGTTCTAATTGTTACAGAAAGGGGTGTCGTTAAAAAAACATCTTTGATGGCCTATAGCAAACCTCGGCAAGGGGGAATAATTGGATTAACAATTGATGAAGACGATAGGGTTATTGCTGCTGGCTTGACAGATGGTTCCCAAGATATCTTGATGGTGACTGAAAATGGTTATTCGATTCGTTTTCGAGAAGATGAAGTGCGAATAATTGGAAGAATAGGCCGAGGAGTTCGAGGCATTCGTTTAAAATCAGGAGACCGGGTTGTGGGCGCTTGTGTTGTTCAACCAGAAACTACGATTTTAACTGTAACGGATAAAGGCTATGGAAAGAGAACCCAATTAGATGAATACCCTGCCCAGGGCCGCGGAGGAATGGGAGTTATAACTATTAAGTGCAATGAAAAAATAGGATTAGTTATAGGCGTTGAACAGGTGTTAGCAAATGATGAGATTCTCGTTATTACTTCTGAGGGGAATATTGTGCGAATGCATGTCAACGAAATATCTGTAATAGGTCGCAACACCCAGGGTGTTAGGGTTGTACGCTTGAAAGATGATAACCGTGTGGTTTGTATTGAAAAGTTAATGGAAGAGACTGACTCATCAATCCAATAGTAATTTTCTAATCCCCCTTAGCTTCATTTCAATTATTGTTAGACTAGATGGGCTTATGAAGAATTATTTTAGGTTGTTTCTACTAATTTTACTCTCTGTTTCTTTTTCTTTGCTGGCGTGTGGAAGGAACGAAGGACAAAATTTAATTCTTAAGGCCAACAATGAATGGATAAAAGGTAAGAATCATAGTGCGATTGAGCAATTCAAAGTTGTTCTTAAAAAATACCCATCAGACCAATTTGCTGAAGAAGCTTTATTTCGGTTGGGAGAAATTTTTCATTTCAGTTTAAACAATAGTGAGCAAGCAATTACTTATTTTCAGGAGGTTAAGAAACTTAACAAAGGGGGAGCGTTTGGCTACGATGCACAAAAGTATATTGCGGAGATTATGGAATTTACTTTTAAAAACTATGATCAGGCCATTATTGAATACCAGAATTTGATTAACGAGTTTGATCAACCAATGAAGCATGCCGATCATCAGTATCGGATTGCATCCATATATATTAAAAAGCAAAATTATAATCAGGCTCTTGCCGAGTTTGAAGTTCTTTTTGAAAGGTATCCGAAAAGCCCCCGAATAGAAAAGGCGCAGTTTAAAATCATAGAAATACTTTATACTTTGAACCGCTGCTCAGATGTTCAAGATTATTTTAAGCAATTTTTTGAGGTTTTTTCTGGCAGCAAGTATCTTAATGAAATAAATTTTATTTTAGCGTCCTGTTTGGAGGAAAAAGGAAATTTAGAAGAAGCATATAATAAGTTTAAGTCATTGAAAAATAAATATATTTATCCAGTTTTGCTTAAAATGAAGATGGAAAGTCTCGAAAAACGGATTAAAAAAAAATAAAAATTTTGATACATTACAAAGGTAAAAGTAATAACAGTATATTGACATTTTTATAGGATTGAACAATTCTTAGAAAGATATGAGGAGGGATGGCCGAGTGGTTTAAGGCGGCGGTCTTGAAAACCGTTGTACGAAAGTACCGTGGGTTCGAATCCTACTCCCTCCGCCAAATTTTAAAGTTAAAGTGATAAATAAAACTGAAAATTAAATAAAATGGAGAGGTGGCTGAGTTGGTTGAAGGCGCGCGCCTGCTAAGTGTGTGTAGGTTTACCCCTACCGAGGGTTCGAATCCCTCCCTCTCCGCCACCTTTTAATGAGGCAGGTAAAAGTTTTGGTGTATTTTTTTAAAAGCAAGGTTTGGTTGATATTGGCGTTGTCCGTGTTCATCGGTTGTACCTATGAGAGCAAAGAAGATATTGCCAATCTACCTGCGACCGATATAAACAAACTGGATGTTTCCCAGTTTGAAGGGTCCCGATCAAAATCTGTTCAGCAAGTTGAGGCTCCTGACAGTTATGGTAGCCCGGTGACCGAGAACCATCCCAATGTTCAGGAAAAGGTGAAAATAGAACGGGGAGTCGTTGTTCCCGATGGAGTAAAAGGCAAGTGGAAAGCCGTTAAGCTTCTGGTCAAGAATAAGAAAGACGAAGAACGCAACGAAATGAAAACCATCACCCTGGGTTCCAGTTTTGAGTTGGAAGATTCGGGGATCAGGGTTACAGTAGGGCCGTTTTTGCCTGATTTTGTGATGAGCCAGAATGCTTATACATCAAGCGGAAATGAATTGACTAAT
>JAPYPM010000302.1 GCA_029937635.1 Nitrospinaceae bacterium | reverse complement strand
GTAAATAGGGGTTACCGCATTTTACCCCCATTTGTTAAACATCCTGTTAAACATATTCTTCTCAGATGTTTTCTTGGGTAACCTCTCGGTATACTTTCTTGATCTGAGTGGAGTAAAGGTTCGATTTTAACAGGCGATACCCCGCCGAGCACCATACACTTGATCGTGCTCCCTCCGCCACGACACACAATAAGTTACAATATCGACCCCCTGGTCTATCACCTTTTGCGCGCTCACACCAAGTGGTACGAGGGAAGAAATGACGCATGTAATGAAACTCGGCACCTCACCCGTATCCATAATCCACCGCTTGCACAGGATCTCCTTGCGTGTTTTGTCTTTGACGAAAAACTTCCCATTATCTGTGTCAATCTTCAACTTGTACTCGTTACCATCCGCACCCTCGAATACTACCAAGACCTCGTTGCCACCAAAAGTATTCCCCGCACTTAGTGTTAAAAAGCACGCAGCAATAATCGAAAATATTAATTTTTTAAAAGTCATGTCCATAATCCCTCCTACTTTAAGTTTTTTGCTCCAGTCCTCCTTTAAGAATTATGTCGTATTCAAAACTGAGTCTTTTATGTGTGAGTTTTTACTATTTACAATTTTGTATACTTAAAACCTACCATACTTGTTTTGTGTGTATTGGACATACTACATTATTAGTGAGGGATATTTGTATGATTTCTTGGAACCAAAAATGGACCACTTGACGGCAAATTAGTTATAGTAGATCGAAATACCTACTCCCGCAAAATATACAAAAGAAACCAATCGTTAGTTGAATAATAAATTAAGAATACTTAGGAAAATTGAGCAATGAAAGTTATAGGGTTCATGAGTACGGAGATGCTGCAAAATTTATTGAAGATGAAGTTAATAAACCTAGTGCAAAACAAGGATATGTTGTTGTTGAGGTGAAAGTCTCAAGTCTTAATCCCATTGACCATAAACTCCTTAAAAGTGATTTGGGAATTAATCCTGCCTTATCTGGAATTCTTCACATGGATGTGGTTGGGGTTATAACAGAAGTGGGAGAAGGAGAGTGGTCGAGGTTACGAGGAAGGTAAAAAAATAAATTGAAAAGACGGTGTGATCGCGCTATGGTTTTTTTTTGTTTTCTTTTTTTTAGTTGATCTGGAATAACGTGAACTAGGCGTTCCAACGATTAATAGAAAACTCTTCAGTGCACAATTCAAAGAGATATCTCCGCGCAGGACTCACTTGGCCTTATATCATGAGAGGTGATAGTGAGAGGTTTGTTCGCATTCCTCAAAATCCGTCAAGATATTGCAATGGGAATGATTTATACTTTTTCTCAAACTTATTTTAAAGAAAGGTAACAGAGAAAATGGATGTTAAACGTATGCTTACAATTGTTTTTGGGCTAGCACTTGTTTCTTTTGTAGCCCAGAAACTAGTTTGGTATATGAACCCACACTTCAGGTCTCACCACAGTTGGTATGCTTACGACTACTCGACGGCAAACTATATCCAATTTTTTATTCTGTTTCTGATACCCAGCGTTGCTGCATTTTTTTTGTATCGCTCAAGCTTTAAAAAAATTGACAGCTTTTATGATAGATCCGTGGAGGCGGTCAAGCAAGCACTTTTGGTTCTAGATAAAAATAAGGAAACGGTGCTTGTTGTTGCAATTGTTATTTTTTGGATTTTTAATCTAATGGAGCATGTTTTTTACAGTAACTTAGTAGGAGCCAAAAATGTGTGGGATGGTCCTTTTGATACCTACCATGAAGGGGAAAAGGTTGCTTTTCTCTATACCTTCCTGGGGAATACTGAAGCACTTAAGCATATGTTTATTATTCATGGGTATTTTCTTGAGGTTTTGACATCTTACCTTGCTTACTTAATTACTCCAGAAAACCATTCATTGATGGGATTCAGGATTTTGTTTACTCTTCAACATCTTATGTCTTGGCTTTGCGTAATTTGGATAATCTGGGAGATAGTAAAGTTTACAACTGAAAAAGAAAATAAAATTCTTATTAAGTTACAACTTGTTTTATTCAGTGTGATTTTTATTCTTGGAAATGGCTCATTTTTCGCATTGAACTACCAGCAGGGCTTCTTTTTTTTTCAATTAGGTTTGGTTCTTCATTTTTTGAGGAAGCTCACTCATTCACATCCTCCCAAAAAATTTATTTTAGCAGTATCTCTTCTTATAGGTATTTCCATTCCACTAGGTCCTTTGTATTCCATGAAGTACGGGCTAATATTTAGCGTTGTTTTTATTCTCTTCGTAGTTCTATCGTTTTTTTATAAAGAATATAAGTTGTTATTGTCGGGCTCTTTAATAGGGGTTGTTTCTTCAGGGGTCACTGTGTTTTTTGTGTTGGGTTTGGAGCAGTTGTTAGAGGTTGGAAAGACGTTTTTATATTTAATAGATTACTATCCTCTTCGATTTTCAGCACCACTTCTAAGCGATGGCAATGAACACTACCTTTGGATTCCTCAGTTGGTAATAGGAATTTTAATTATTTGTGGTGTTCAACTTATAGTAGATCTTAAAGAATCCAAAAACTACCAAAGTTTTATCCGAGAAAATACGCATATTATCATTCTGTTATTTTTATCTATTTTAGTTTTAAAAGCTGCTCTAGATTTGAGTGACAAATACCACTTTAGAGAAATAGCATCTTCAAGTCTTTTGCTGCTATTTGCTTTAACTTCTCGTTGTTTAGGCAAGCGGACTAAATCTATAATTTTCATCGTTCAATCTTATAAATATCATACAACGGTTTGGATTCTTATTCTGGTCACTATTCTTGCTATGAATACGCACCCCAAAGAGGCCTTTCGTCACGTCAAGCCTTACTGGAAACATATATCGGCTACCGATAATTTTCTAATGGCTAATCGAAGATATAGCTACCTTCGAGCGGTAGAAGAAATGCGCTCTGAGGTTAAAGATATGGAATGCTTTTATACTTTAAGCTCAGAAGGTGTTTGGTATTACTATTTCAAAAAACCTAGTTGTTCAAGATACCATATACTGCAATGGGCCATGACCAAAGAAGCAAGTTATGAAATTATTGATTCATTGCGAA
>JAPYPM010000301.1 GCA_029937635.1 Nitrospinaceae bacterium | reverse complement strand
TAGGCCCGCATCACTTATTTAGCCAAAACGAAGCAATTTTACAGGAAATGATAGATCTCTTTGATAAAGACGAACTAGTTTCGTTTTCACGGGATGCGAAAATTTACTTTCACGACCGTTTTTTGAACTACCCTCTCACCGCCAAGAATGTAATCCTGCATATGGGTTTAAAGCATGCCTTTTTCGCCTCAATAAGTGTTGTCTGGATAACACTCGTAAGACTTTTTAGTAAAGGAAGGAAAGAGGTAAATTTTAAAGAGTGGGCCACAGCTAACTTTGGAAACTATTTGTATGACATTTTTTTCAAACCATATACAGAACAATTCTGGGGCATACCTTGCGAGGATTTGTCCGTAGACTGTATCCCTCAAGTTTCGAAAATGTCTTACACTAAAACTTTAAAAATGGTTTTCTTGAAGAAATTTGAAAAGGAAAGCCTTTCGGTTGCAGAACGCGAAACGTCACTTACATTACATTACCCTATTAAAGGGATTGGAGCCATTGCGGAAAAACTAAAAAAATCTTTTTTGTCTAAGGGTGGGAATATCAAACTAAATTGCAGCGTCTCAGAATTGATCTGCAATACGAATAAATCTTTTAGAGTACGTTGTCAATGTGAGGGTGATGTGACCGAGGATGAAGCGGAATTAGTCTTATCCACTATCCCAATTTCTAATCTTGCTCAAATACTTAGACCTGTACCTTCTTCAGCGGTTTTGCAAAGTGCCAATAGCTTGGAATATTTGTCAACGATGGTTTTGTATATTGTTATTCATGAGCGCGATGTTTTGGATTGTGCTTATCTTTATATAATGGATAGGCCCTACAATCGGATAAGTAATACTAACCGGTTTTGTGCGAAGTTATGCCCTGAGGGAGAAAATATGTTGGCATTGGAGATGACATGTCACTTCAATGATAAGACTTGGAATAGCAGTGATGAAGAATTATTTGAAAAGTGTATGGATCATCTTGAGTCTGACAAATTTATAAGTAGAAATGAGGTTAAACAATACTTTACCGTTCGAATAAAAAACGCATATCCTTTTTATCGCTTGAATTATAAAAAGAATTTAACCGAGACAGTAAAATACTTTGAAAATATTTCCAATCTATCTCTAGCTGGGAGGATAGGTGCTTTTAAGTATATGGATATTGATCAGTGTCTTGAAGACACATTCGAACTGGTGGAACAACATAAGAAAGAGGGGACTATTTAGGGTTTGAATTTTATACCCAGACAGTAGTAAGATATGTCTCGCAATATAAAATTATAAAGGTTCTTGTCTTTTGGGTCTTCCTTAACCCTTGTTTAAGTATTTGAATCAAAAAGGTTAGGTAATGAAAATATTTTTGTGTGATTTGGTACACAATCAAACTGATGGGACCAATCAAATTTCTGGTGGACAGGATTTTGTAGTGCCCTTGGGAATAGGAAGCCTTGCTGTTCATGCAAAGGATAAACTAAAGGATTTGGTCGACGTTTCTCTTTTTAAATACCCTCAGGAACTTCTTAACGCCTTGAAGCAGAATAATCCCGATGTGGTAGGGTTTTCAAATTACATTTGGAATCAAGATGTAAATGCTAAGATCGCATCTATAATCCGAGAGAAACTACCTGACACTTTAATTCTGATGGGTGGTCCTTCTATTCGTAACGATGATGCTGGAACGGAGAAATTTTTAAGAGAGAATAGTTATTTGGATATATATATTCCCTTTGAAGGAGAGAGACCTTTTCTAGAGGTTTTGAATGCGTTTGCATTAAACGGGCGAAACTTCCTAAAGGATAATACCTCTCTCTCTGGTTGTGCGTACATGCGTGACAACGAATTGGTTTTTTTAAGGGCATCGCAAGATGGTAAAGTTGATGACCTTGCCTCGCCCTATCTCTCAGGAGTATTGGATGGTTTTTTGGAACGTGGGCTAATACCTTTATTTGAAACTAATAGAGGATGCCCATTTTTGTGCACCTTTTGTGCATGGGGTAATGTCGACTTGAATAAAGTTCGCAAGTTTTCAATAGATCGAGTTTATGCGGAGATGGATTATGTCGCCCAAAATTTCCCTAGCTTGTCTAGTTGGATAATTGCTGATGCGAATTTTGGGATGTTGGCACGCGATGTAGAGATTGCAAAAAAAATCAAAGATATTAAGCGCAGAACACCCGCGTTGAAGCATATTTTGATTTGGGAAAGTAAGAATACTTCTAAAAGAAATCTCGAAATAGCTCGTATTATGGGAGTTGATCTTGGTGAGGTACTTGTGGCTGTCCAAACGTTGGATGAAGATTCCCAGATAGCAATCAAACGAGATAATATTTCTCTAAAAGGTGTTCCAGAAAAAATGGAAAAATTTCATGCCAATGGCGTTAAAGTGCAGACTCATGTGCTTTCAGGATTGCCAGGTGAAACCTACAAAGGTCATCTCAATACTTTGAGAAAATGCTTCGAATTTGACTTTGATGATGTGCAGGTTTTTAGCACTCTTTTGTTTTCAGGGAGCGAAATGGAAACACAGGATTCCCTTTCTACCTACAAAATTAAAACAAAATACAGATTGCGGCAAGGTTCTTTTGGGGCATATGATGATCTTAAGTCTATTGAAAGCGAGGAGATCATAAGGTCAAATTCGACTATTGCAGAGGAGGAAATGCTTTCTCTCAGACCACTCCACTGGTTAATTTGGTTTGGCTGGAACCATGGATTTTTAAAACCTGTGCTTCGTTTTGCTCATAACGAGCACGGGATTAATCCTTTGGATGTATTGATTGGAATCGTGGAGAAATGCCATGAAAATCATCCTAAGATATCTAAGTTATTTTCGGATTTTTGTAAGGATGCAGAGGATGAATGGTTCGAAAGTCGTGAAGATTTGCAAAAATTTTATTTTCAATATAAAAATTGGAATACGCTTTTTGATCAAGGTTTTTCAAAGGCAGAGTTTAAATATAATTCTTTGCTAATTCTTCAAAAAGATTTGTACGAAGATATGCTTAAACTTACGCTAGAAATCCTTAGAAGGTTTGATTCAACGATTGAGGTGGAACTTCTATTTTCTCTTATGAAAAAAACC
>JAPYPM010000300.1 GCA_029937635.1 Nitrospinaceae bacterium | reverse complement strand
GTGAGTTTTTTGAATAATTAATTGAAAGTGGGTAACCGGGAGGGTCTATCGAACGGGAAAAAGCTTTCTATCTGACAAATCGTATACCACATTCTCCTGATCCTTCGGCGTATTCGCTCGGATGAGCGGTGCTATGTCTCTCAATTCCGCACTATTGTAATTTAGGGAAACCTTGATTTAAATTGGGGTAACATTCACTACTAGAACAGTTGCCATGATAATGCCCACCATTCATAGCAATGCTTTTTCCTTTAAAGGGCATTGGCTGATAGATAAAATTTTTCTCAAAATGTTGCGGGCGTTTTTATTGCGGTTTACAAACTTATCAGCGATTGCCCGTTACCTCATCGTGAACAATCGTATGTGCAAATATATTTTTCAAACTTATATGGAAGGCCCCAGAAAAGTCACCGGTAGTAAGGAAGAGCCGGCCAGCGGTATGACTTCGAATCACACTGGGGGGTTGTGACATCTTGCCAACTTGCAAGTGCCCGGTTTGTCAGTAGAGAATTGGGCTGGCGCAGGGGTTCTTTATTATGGCGACCGCGATTATTTAAAATTTCTTGTGGATGGGAATACCAGGCCGACCAGGCTTTTTAATAAATAATACAAGTTTTTTGCAGGGCTCTCTCCAATCTGTCTGAAAGCCTTCCATCTGATTATAAGCCCCTCAAGTTTCTGCGCTCTTTTATTCTGATAGGAGCTTGACTGCTCGGACACTCGTAAGGTGCACAATTCATCCTTCAAAATACAAGCCTCTCCAAGAGAAAGCATCCGTAACCACAAATCATAATCCTGGCCGTATTTAAATTTGTTGTTATAGCCACCTGCTTCGTTGAAAGTTTTTTTTCTGAATATTACTGTGCTGTGTGCGAATGGATTGAACAAGCTCATAGACTTTCTTATGGCTTGATCGGTTTCAGTACAAGGCACTCTTTGTTCCGATTCTTTATTTCCGGTTAATTCACGAAACCGGGACCCGCAGAGTACGAGATCGGGATATTTATTCATGACTTCAACCTGGCGTTCCAGTCGGGTAGGAGCGCTGTAATCGTCTGCATCGAGTCGTGCGATGAGGTCGCAACGTGATAACTCGGCCCCCTTATTAAGTGATCGAGATATCCCCAGGTTTTCTTGATGAATAATTTGTAACCGGGGGTCGGTGAACTTGTTTAATAGGTCGGCTGTCCCGTCGGTTGATCCGTTGTTCAGGATTATGTATTCAAAACCCTGCAAAGTCTGGCCGAGGATACTGTTCACGCACTCCTCAATAAACTGTTCGCCATTAAAAACTGTTGTTAGTACGGTAACAATTGGAGTCACGTAAATAGGATTAAAGTTTTACAAGTATATTGAGCATCTAGAGAATTAGATATTGCGTATATCATTTTTTGCTGCCAGGGTTCTTATGAAAGAATAAATTACTCCATATGAAATACAGATTTATAGTTTAAGAGTCTAATGGGGGTCCCACAACGCTTTTACGAACCAGTATTCCCTTGAAATAATTAAACACGGATACAGTTGTCTATAAAATTCAAGAGGATTTTAGGCTTCCGACAATTTGTTGTAGTTAATGTTGGGCCCTGAAATAAACCTTACCTTACGGAATTGCATGCAAGTCTAACTCATTCTTTAAATGGTTGTCACGCCAAAAGGGAGAAAAAGATCCGACGCTTTTACCAAACGTGAGGAATGAAGTCTGATTTTGGATCAATTTTTTCTGATTCTGCATGATTATGAGATCGATCTGCGCAGTTGGCGATTAACGCGGGAGTGTCTCCTAAACCTTGGAAACCATACCAGAGTAGGGGAGGAATTCGAATCAGATTATAATGATCTGGCCGACCTAATATGCAGTCGAAAAGAACCCCTTGTGTTGTTGAGTTAGGGCGATCGTCATAAATGACTAGATTGATTGAGCCTGTTGGGACTGCAAGGTTTTGGGTTTGCTTTTTGTTCCTTTTCCAAGCTTTGACGAGACCTGAATTTATTTCGCTAAAATAAATTTCTCCAAAATTATTAAAAAAGGGGTCACTGTCTTGAAGCATGTGCAGAACAGCTCCTCGTTCATCGGAGATTATTTTTAGCGGTTGAAAGGAGACACCCTCTATATTTGATTTAATCATGATATTGCCCAAGGCAGTTTTTTTTCAGCGGCTAGCATGGTGTATTCTTCAATTTGTCCTCTAGTTATTTTTGGGATTAGGTTGGGAGAAGAATAGTAGGTTTTGTACCATGCACTGGTGAAGTCGATCACTTCAGCGATTGAGAGAATTGCTTGCCAATTCAAATAGTGGAGGGCTTTGTCGCAGTTTAGCTTTAAAAGAGTTGATTCAAGTTTATTAGAATTTTCCTCAGGCTCAATTTCCCATTTGGCTGTCTCCCAGTGTTTGGCAAGGTCAGAAATCAGTTCTTCTACCGATTGAATAACACTGGAAGAAGGTCCAAAATTAAAAGCTTCATTTCTAACGGATTTTGTACCACTTAGCAAAGAGGCACCTAGGCAAAGGTATCCACTGATGGCCTCCAACACATGTTGCCAAGGGCGTCGCGAGCTAGGATTGCGAATTTTGACTTGTTCTCCTTTTGACCAGGCTCGAATACAATCAGGGATAATTCGGTCCGAAGCCCAGTCACCTCCACCGATGACATTTCCGGCTCTTGTGGTTGCTACTGCGGGTCCGTCATTTTTGAAAAAAGATTGCATGTAGCCTTTGCTAATAAGCTCGGCACAGGCTTTAGATGCACTATAAGGGTCATTACCTCCGAGGGGATCGTTTTCCCGATAGCCCCAAACCCACTCGTCATTTCTGTAACATTTGTCAGTTGTTATTATGACTGCCGCACAAACTGACTTTTGATTGCGGATACATTCAAGGAGATTGAGTGTTCCCATCGTGTTAGTTTCAAATGTTATTAGAGGATCGTCATATGAACGTCGAGTTAATGCTTGGGCGGCAAGATGAAAAACGATTTCCGGTTGAAATGAGTCAAACGTCTTTTGGAGAGCAACTCGATCCCGAATATCCCCTGAAATATGTTTGATCTGAGACTCTAAATCCAATGCCTCAAAATT
>JAPYPM010000299.1 GCA_029937635.1 Nitrospinaceae bacterium | reverse complement strand
ATTTAATCGCCTGGAGAACTTTCTCTGGAGGCTCAATCACAGGGTTTCCCAAAGACAAATCGAATACATTTTCTGCACCGTACTCTTTTTTCATACGCAGACCTTCTTCGAACATTTTTCTAATCCAAGAAGAGCTCTTTAGTTTATCGCTGATTTTTTGCGAAATTGGCATTTCAACCTCTAAATTAAAATATTTTAAAAAATATCAATAACATAAAGCCTTAATCTGGCGCAACTGACTTGAGAGGAAGCTTTATTTCTACTATGCTTATATCGTTATGTTTAATTGCGTTCCATAAAAGGATTTAGCCATGTCGTTGCATTCCTCTATTATACGTTTTAAAGATGTTTACAAGTATTATTATACAGGTGATGAGAAGGTTACAGCCTTATCGGGGGTTAGTCTAGAATTTCAACAAGGAGATTTTGTTTCGATAATGGGTCCGAGTGGTGGAGGCAAGACAACTTTTTTAAATTGTTTGGGGGGATTAGATTTTCCGGATCAAGGAGAAATATACCTTAATGACCGTCTACTAAATAATTTAAGTGATAAGGAACTTACTGAGTTGAGGCGAAAGGAAATTGGGTTTGTATTTCAATTTTTTAACCTTATGCCTACTCTTACAGTTCAAGAGAATATAGAACTGCCTCTTTTGATAAGTCGTTCAGCAAGAACCGAGAGTAAGCAGGTACAATCTCTCTTGAATTATGTTGGTCTTCTTCATAGAGCTAAGTCTTTTCCTGCTGAATTGTCTGGCGGGGAGATGCAAAGAGTTGCGATTGCCCGAGCATTGGTACATCGACCGTCGATTATTTTGGCTGATGAGCCAACAGGGAATCTAGATTCTGAAAACGGGGTTAAGATTCTTGAGCTTATGAGTAAAGCTTGTACTGACTTTAAGACAACAGTAGTTATGGCAACACATAATTTGCAAATTGCTGATTATGGAAACCGTCATTTTGAAATTCGTGACGGAAAAACTACCGGCAGAGCATATTGATATGCGATGGATAATGTGTAAACGCTTTAGCATCATGTGTGTCAACTTTCCTATTTTTAGATTGGGCACAAAACATAGGGTTTGATAATGGACTTTCTTTTTTATTTCAAAGATCTTTTTTGGGCACTGATAGTACGCCCTGTCTTACGCGATCCTTTTCGTATGGTTATTACGATTTTAGGCGTTGCTATTGGTGTCGCGGTTTTCCTAAGTATTCAGTTGGCTAATAGGCAAACACTCCAATCATTTGAGGAGAGTGTAAACCTAGTCCTTGGTAGAGCCGATGCTGTTGTTCATGCAGAGGGAATGGCATTTGATGAAAAATATTTTCAGGAGCTTGCACGTGTGCGCGAATTTGTTAAATCTTATCCAGTCATAGAAGGATACGGTGTTGAGCTAAAAACGGGTCAGGTGGTAGAGATTCTTGGAACAGATCTCCTACAAGATAGTGGTATCAGAGATTTTTCAATTAAAACGCTGGAGAAGGATCTTAAGGGGTTATTGCCACTCATTATGGATCCGAAAGGTATAGTCTTGCCCGAAAAATTTATCCCGGGAACAAGCTTTAAACCTGGGGATAAAATTAGTTTTCTTATTAACGGTATCGAAAAAACGTTCAACGTAAATGCCATTCTAGAGAATAAAGGTTTAGCTCGCGCTCTCAATGGAAATTTTGCTCTTATGGATATTGCTGCAGCACAATGGGCTTTTGAGAGAATAGGCAAGCTTGACCGGATTGATATCGAATTTAAAAGCAAACAAAACTTCGAATCTATTGGCGAAAAAATTTCAGAAGTATTACCCAGTTTTCTTAGAGTGGATAGACCTGAAAGAAAGAACAGACAAGTAGAAAAAATGTTGCAGGCATTTCAGTATAATCTTACTGCCCTAAGTTTTGTGGCACTCATCGTTGCTTTATACCTTATTTATAATATGGTCGCATTGTCAGTAGTTCGTCGACGGACGGAGATAGGTACACTTCGTGCGATCGGAGCAACACCATTACTCATTGCCAGTATTTTTTTTATTGAAGCCGGAATCATCGGTGCGGCAGGTTCTGTGATTGGAGTGTGGTTAGGGAAATACTTAGCTAAGTTTTCACTCAATGCAGTATCTGTAACAGTTAACAATCTTTATACTCCGAGTTATGTAACAGAAGTTGAGTTTCACTGGAGCCAATCATGGCCTTATTTGTTGCTTGGAGTAGGCCTTTCTTTGGTTTCTTCTCTTATACCAGCTATTGATGCGGCTAGAACGTCACCCACAATAGTTATGCGACGTGGAAGCTATGATGTAAAAATATTTCGAGGCGACAGAAGGCTAACTTTACTAGCTCTTGCTAGTTTTGTTTTGGCGGGGGTATTTAGTTTGTTGCCTCCTATAGGAGGGTTTCCTTATTTTGGGTTCCTGGCAGTATTTCTTGTAATCATAGGGGTATCTTTTCTTTCTCCGTCCGCTTTACTTTTAGGGAGAGACCTTTTAAAAGGTGTTTGTAAAAAATATTTTGGTGGGGAGGGTTTTCTAGCCAGTATGAATCTATCGCAAAATATTGGTCGGAATTCACTCGCAATTTCTTCCCTCGCGATAGCATTTATGATGATTATAAGTATGTCGATTATGGTGCATAGTTTTAGACAAACGGTTATTGTGTGGATTGGCCAAACGCTAAAAGCTGACCTTTTTGTCCGAGTTGCAGGAGGAAGGGATATCGATTATCAGTTCACATTGCCAGGAGACAGAGTAGGAGACATAAGGAAAATTCCTGGAGTTGTGGCTGTGGATTTATTTCGTGCTCAAGATATTAGTTATAATGATAAACTGGCCGTATTAGGCTCAGGTGATTTTAAAGCACTATCGCGCTACGGTAATTTGGTTATAAAGTCTGGTCCAAGCGCACAGGAATTAGCTGCAGAGATGGTTGGTCAAGACAGAGCTATTGTCTCAGAATCATTTGCACTTAAACATGAGGTTGAAATAGGTGATTCCTTGTATTTGGAGACTCCAAATGGTTCAGCTGAACTTCAAGTTGCAGCAGTATATTATGACTATTCGAGAGAGCGAGGCTACATCATTATAGAT
>JAPYPM010000298.1 GCA_029937635.1 Nitrospinaceae bacterium | reverse complement strand
AAGATCAAGATACCAGAATGGAAATGCTGGAAACCGGGATCAAGGTTATTGATCTACTTGAACCGTACCTTAAAGGTGGAAAAACCGGACTTTTTGGTGGTGCGGGCGTTGGTAAAACCGTACTTATAATGGAGCTTATTCGTAATATTGGTGCCGAGCACGGAGGATATTCAGTTTTCGCAGGTGTAGGTGAAAGAACTCGTGAAGGTAATGATCTTTATCACGAGATGATTGAATCGAAGGTTATAGATAAAACAGCTCTTATATACGGGCAAATGACCGAACCTCCAGGAGCTCGTATGCGTGTTGGATTGACGGGGCTGACTTGCGCAGAATATTTTCGTGATGTAGGTGGACAAGACGTTTTATTTTTCGTGGATAATATTTTTCGTTTTTCCCAAGCTGGCTCAGAGGTATCAGCTCTTTTAGGACGTATTCCTTCGGCGGTTGGTTATCAGCCGACTCTGGCGACAGAAATGGGTAATTTGCAGGAACGAATTACATCGACTAAGAAAGGTTCGATCACTTCGGTGCAAGCCGTCTATGTACCTGCCGATGACTTGACTGACCCCGCTCCTGCGACAACGTTCTCTCACTTGGATGCTACTACTGTTCTTAATCGTCGTATTTCTGAGTTGGGAATTTATCCAGCAGTGGATCCACTGGACTCAACTTCGCGAATTCTTGACCCACAGGTTCTAGGGGAAGACCATTACAATACAGCACGTAATGTTCAAACAGTTCTTCAGAGATACAAAGATTTACAAGATATTATCGCTATCCTTGGAATTGAAGAACTTTCAGAAGATGATAAATTAATAGTTTCTCGAGCGCGAAAAATTCAGAAATTCCTTTCTCAACCTTTTTTCGTGGCAGAAGTTTTTACAGGCTCTCCAGGAAAGTATGTGAAAATAGAAGACACTGTAGCGGGTTTTAAGGAAATTTTAGATGGGAATATGGATGATATCCCAGAGCAGGCTTTTTATATGGTGGGCGGTCTTGATGAAGTTCACGAAAAAGCTAAAAAGCTCCAAGCAAAATAAGATATGGCAGAAAATAAACTACAGCTTAGTATCGTTACACCAGAAAGACTTGTGTTAAGTGAAGATGTAGACCAAGTAAATGTTCCCGGTGTAGAAGGTGATCTGGGTATTTTGTATGATCATGCGCCTATTCTGACAACAATGCGAGCCGGCCCGTTTTCCTATGAGTTGGTTGGAGAGAAAGGGCGAGAAACAATCAATATGATTGTCAGTGGAGGCTATTTGGAAGTTACAGATAATCGGGTTATCGTGTTAGCTGAAGCAGTAGAATTTTTAGACGAGATTGATAAGGGAAGAGCGAAGGCTTCTCTAGCTAAAGCTGAAGAAGCACTTTCTAATCCAGATTTATCTGACGATGAATTCACAGAGGCACAGGACAGACTGTTCCGCGCTATCGCCCGAATCGAACCTACCGAAATGAATTAATCCCCCCTTCGATTTAATCTTTTTTAATAAGTTATCCGAGATCACCTTCCGATATATCCCAATAGAGAAAATGTGAAGTTTCTTCCAGCGCCTGGCTAAGATAGGGTTGACTAGTTAACAAATTATCTAAATCAGTTACCAAAACTTTCATTTTTTGAGAAGGGGTTTTTGACCTTTTTTCGTGAGGACTAGCTTCAGCCAACTCGACGTATCGCATGATTAATGCAGTGGACTGATCAATCGCTTTCTGGGTTTTAGAATTTAGAAGTGTTCTGGATGCATGTCTCTCAGCATAACGGCAAAAATCAAACCATTCCTTAATCTGCTCAGGCGTTTTCCCCAATACTAAAAGTTCATCCTTAAATTGGTCTTCGCCTTTTTTTGAAATATTTTTTGATAGGTAAATTGCCAGTGGCGTAAGGGGGATTCCATTCTGGGTTTCACATAGGTGATTCAAAATAAAAAATAGTTTATTGATGCGTGAATCTATTTGAATTGCCTCAGTAGGGACTTTCTTCAAACTAAAGTTTTTTTCAAAGTAACCCCACATACCACCAATTGAAACTGCATAGTTTCTTTTTAGTTCAAGCTCTTTCACTTTGTCTAGACAGGTTGCTTCAGCATTTTTCAAAAGAGGTATTGAAAGTAGAAAAATGGTTTGTACTAAAATTTGGATATATTTCATTACTCAAGCACTTAAAGATTTATAAAGTATCTATTGAAGGTTGACTCCTGAAGACATTATCGCTTCGCAACCTTTGCCTGTGCCGTGTCTCGCTTTATCGTCGCACCTATATGATACGGCTGGTGTCATAATATCATTCATATCACCAATAAATCCCATGGCAAAACCAGTAGTATTCGCCTCGATAATAATCGAACTCCAGTAGCTAAGTGTAGTTATATCTCTACCGAAGATGTATTAATTTGAGGTATGTACTCAGGACCTTGGTGCGTCCCTTTTATTTATTTATAACTAATAAATTTATGGGATATAATTCAAATCAATCTTAGTAAAAGGAGGACTTGATGAGTAAATATTTTTTTTATTTAAGGACATTATTGGTTGTTGCAGGTTTCACTTTGGTGCTGATGAATGGAAGAGTGGTTTTTAGTCAGGAAACGAGCGGCAATGACTCTAACTCAGGTAACGAACTGGGGCAACCTGATCAAAGGGAGTCAAAGTCAGAGAGAAAAAGTAAACGATTTGAAACAAAAAAAGCGCAGGTTTTAGAAAATATTGGGAAAAAGCGTGCGATCCTTGATGCTTTTGAAAGCTGTGTTAAGTCAGCTAATTCTCGAGAGGGTATGAAACTCTGTAGAACTAGTAATAAAAGTAGTATGGAGACACTTCGCAACCAAAGAAAAGAAATAAAAGCGAAGCGAAAAGAAATGAGAGAGAAGCGTCGTAAACCAGTGAACTAAATACAGATCCAAAAAATGTTTATACTGGTGATGGTTTATAGGTATCAAAGATTTGTGGGAACGGACGCTAAACTGAATAATCTAATTTTTAGTTAGTTATTTTCTGACAATGTGTTCCTTTAGATACTTTCCCGTGTAGGATCGTTTGTTTTTTATCACTTCTTCAGGTGATCCGTCTACGAGAACTTCTCCTCCTTTGTCACCTC
>JAPYPM010000297.1 GCA_029937635.1 Nitrospinaceae bacterium | reverse complement strand
ACTATTCCCAGCCAACTAATAGGTTCCATAGTCCCTTTTAACTCAGGGGATTTTAATAAGTCGTACAGAAGGTTGAATCGAATTCCAGAAACATTGAGTAGAGTTTGTAGCCAACCGAAGAGATTAATCTCAAGGCTAAATCTTTTAATATATTTAACTTTAAATTGATTTTTTCTGAGAAGCTCGCTGAGGCCTTCCTCGGTAAAGTGAAATAAGTGGAATGGAAGATCTAGGAGAAACCAGTTTTCCTTGCCAATAGTAAATTGAGGACTTCGGAGATCGGGTACAGATATAATTAACACACCTCCTTTTCGCAATAGCCTGAAACTTTCTTCTAGGATTTTATCAGGGTTTTTAAGGTGTTCTAGTACTTGATTAATGTTAATAACATCAAGGCTTTCAGGTAGCAACTTATGTTGGATTATGTCACCCGATAAAACTTTTAATCCATAGGTTTTAATCGCATATGAAGCAGTTTTCTCATTGAACTCTGTTCCAAGTGTCTGCCATCCGCCACGCCTCATTACATCAAGAAATAATCCACGTCCACAGCCAATATCAAGAATTGTTCCTGTTTTAATATACTTGCTAATCCTTCCGCGTTTACGTAGGCGCCCCAAATAAATTAGAAATTCAATGGTTAAGCCAAATCTTTTTCCTGTATTGGTTCTGTAATTTCCGCAAGAGTATAGATTTGTTAATTCTTCTTCAGAGGGAAAGGGATGTAGCATACTTATTTTGCATTTACTGCATTCATAAAGGTCATAAGAGGTTTTATTTATAACGATATTTTTCAAAACAAGAATATTAAGTTCTTTTTTGCAGAAAACACAGTGAAGAGATAAGACGTTTTGGTTCATGAAGATTTAAAAGGGCGTAAGTTTAAAATTTATTTTTTTATAAAAAAATAACTGTATTAGTAATTGTAGTGGTCGCTCATTAAGGTTCGCAGTTCATTAACTTTTAAAGAGGGCCCTTTAAAGTCAAAATAAACCGTATGGTCGTCAATAGATACCTTGTTAAATTCTATGCCATTATTTTTTAGAAACTTTAGATACAGACTGTCAGGGTTTCCTAGCACCATGTTGTCTGAAGAAGTAATGATGGCAAAGTTGGACTGGTTCTCAGACAGTTTTGCTTTATTTCGAAAATAGTTTGATCCGTAATATTTTGGTTTTGCTAAATATTCAACAAAGAAAGGAGAATTGTTACTTAAAAAATTTGCTTTATAAACAATTGTAAAATCACCATATGCCACGTTGATATTATTTTCTCGACAAAACTTTATAACGTCAAAGAGGGGTTCTTTTTTTTTAATTACTTGAAGGTCTTTAATAAGCGATCCGTCTTTTAAAGACTGATAATGTTCAGTAAGGTAAAAGGCTGCCCATACAGTTAATATCAAAATAAATGCCGCAAATGATCGTTTCTTTATTTTCATGAGGTATAAAGAAGCCCATATAATTAAGACCATATAAAGAGGGTATATGTATCTAGGGAAAATAGGTCCTGTTTGGGATATGATATTAGCAGCGCATACTGTGATAAAAAAAGTAATTAATATTAACTCTGGTTTGTAGTCGATGCTTTTGCCCAGGAAAATGTTTTTGCACGATTTGCTATTGGTTTTGAAAAATGAAAACGTGGCAGTTAAGAACAAAAAGAGTATTGCCAATGAAGCTATTGTCATCGCCAGAGTATAGGAGGATGATATCCCATCCGTGACGGATGTATAAATGTGTTTACGCAAACCAAATAATTCAGGGAAGCTATAGGTAAACAGCCCATAAAAATGGTCTGCTAATTTTATTGGAGAAAAGTCAAGGTCAAAGCCTTCGCCCCCCCTTTTAACCTGCCCAGAAATAATGCTTAATATTCTTGGGAAAATCCCTGCAATAAATCCACCAAAAAATAAAAATATTAGGGATTTGGTTTCGGGATCGAATGTTTTTATATATTGCGTGTATCGTTTCTTTTTCGATATTATGTCATTTCGATAGATCAAGCATCTCAAAACTATTAGGGCGATGAGTTGAAGGACAGGTTTGTGTAGTTTGTTTATTTGAAAAATGCTTTCTCCGGCAATGTCTAATCCGAAACCACCAAATATATACGAAAATAATATTGCTAAGATAAAAAAGAATATAATGAGATCCAATACTCTAGCTATCTTTAAATTTAGGCTGGTTACACCGCCGAATAAATTTTTTAATTTTAAAGACCAAATCCGGAGTCGAATTTCTGGCCAGGATTCATGAGTTAAAATAAATACAACTAAAACTGTAAAGAGAAAAACTATCGAATAAGTATACGTATAAACTGCCAATCCCATTATTAAAGATAAGCTAAAGATGAGGAATTTTTTGTTTTTTTTGCCGGGCGTTTTTAATGTCATTACTATTAGAAAAACTATATTTCCTAATAGGGCGACTAAATGGTGCGGCCAGTTTTGAAAGCTCATATAAAAAACGTATTGGGGTGCTAGCAGCATTAAAAAAACAACAAGAAGTCCAATATTTTTGTTGATCTTCTTAGCGACGAAATAGGACGTTAATAAATATATAGAATGAAAAATAATGGCCGGTAATTTGTATGCCAGAGCGTTTACTCCTAAAAGCCAAAAAAATGGAATGGCTGCCAAGCCGATTGTTATTCCATGATAGTTTTTGTCTGAAAAGTAAAAAAATAAGGGTGCCCCGTCCATTAGACTTTTTATAAGCCAAGCGTGAGGTGACTCATCAATTGGAGATAAGTAAATACTTGAGTTGACTAGATAAGGATATCTGAGGAATGCTACAACGCTGGTGATAGTGAGCAGTGCAAAAAAGTACTTGATCACCGCACGGGTTTTGTTCATTAGCTTTAGGAGAAGAGGTTCAGGGCGATTGTTGTGCCACTTTAGGGAGTTTTTATTTTTTTTGCAAGTTTACTTAGTTCAGGGTTAATTTGATTTTAAAAATTTAAAAAACATAAGATTTTTTGAAATCAAAGAGTATTATCGGGTTATTTAAAAACTCATTCATTCGGATTTTAGTTTAGGATGGATTATATCATCTAGAAAAACTTTAAGGTCATAAGCCCTAATGGCATGGGATAAAGA
>JAPYPM010000296.1 GCA_029937635.1 Nitrospinaceae bacterium | reverse complement strand
TTTAAACCAAAAACTGACTGAATGTTACTTTTCCTTTTCCACGTTCATCCTGAAACAAGTTCCCTTGTTCAGCTGAGAGGAACATGCTGTACCTGTTATTAGATCTTACATAAAGTTCTTTCTGATTTTCTATCAGGTAACTTCCTGGCAATTGTAAGTAGTGAAAATCTCTTTCCCCCGGTTCTTTTTCACAAACAAAGTGTAACACTTGTGTGGATGAGGTAACCACTTTTGATCTATCAATCTCGATCCACCAAGCGGACTTTTTAGTCCAGGACTTTTCAGGAATATAAAATTTTGAGGTACATACGATACCACTATTGACTCCATGCACTTTTTTTAACCATTGGACAGCCGTAGATCGGATAGACATGTTTGTCCTCATTTATGTTGTGTTATGAGTTGGTTGATTCTGATTTAAATTTCATTCTTCTTTATGAATAAAACTTCCATGGGGACCTATCTGAAACCCCACCGTTAAATTTTCTTTGCAATACTCTTTTTTCAGCCTTGCTACTTTGCGTTTCCATTCTTGAATCGGCATGGCTCCTCTCGTTGAATTGCATAACTTGCAGCAAGCTATCAGATTGATCCGTTTATCAATAGAACCTCCCTGGGCTCTTGGATATATGTGATCCAAAGTCCTGTTTGAGCCATTTAACTTTCTGTTGCAGTAGCAGCAGTTCTCCAGTTTTTTTAACTTGTGAGGTTTTTTTCTTCTCATTATTAACTAGCCTGACAGTCAATTCCAACCCACCGTCCCCATAGATATCCAGGAGCCATACCGGTGGGTCGGTATTAAGTTTTTTATTTGAATACATATCCCAGACTGCATTTTCGATTCACACTCTAAATTTCCTGATTCTGTTCGTATAAATACTGCGGTGCAGGGAAGTTGAGCTTCTGCAATATGTGTATAAATAATTTTTTTTGGAGACATTGTTAACAACCTCCTTAATTTAAGGTCTTCGATAAGCTGTTATTAAATCCGAACCGGATGGATCAATTAAGAGTTCAGTCCCTGCATGTTTTTCCAGCATGTCTAAGAATTTTCTAATTTTTTTAATTTCTTCTCGCACTATTTTTTTTGATAGAAATATTTTATTGCTTTGGTTTTCATATAAAGATGGAATAAAAAATTCTGCATACTCTATTATGCTTTGCTGAATTCCCCTTTGATTCATTCTCAGTTTTGCATGTTCTGTTATATTCATATTGCCCTCTTTTTATGATTCATTCTTTCTGTTTTAAGAGAAATCACAATTGGACTAAATACTTCCGTCTTTCTTTCATTTTTACTGTAAATTTTCGCGGGGACAATCACATTCAACCGATCCATCATTCCTGCATCAGGAATATTTTGATCGATAAAAATTGCTGGACCGGAAAGTTCTTCAAAGTAGTTCGATGGTGGCAGGTCATCACCCTTGTAAGAATGAATCAATTCCAGCAAACTCTTTAGGTACGTATAGACCCTATTGACATCCCCTTTCAAAAAATAAAAATTAATTAGCTTTATTTTAAGAGGAATCAAGTCTGGGCTTGATGCACCCAGTTCCTTTTCCTTTTGCTGAAGCGGTTCCAGCAAGGAAGGATGTTCCTTGTCAAAGTTAAAAGTTAATTGTTCACGCATGGTTATTTTTTTTTTCATGATTCACTGCTCCGTTTAATTCTTAGTTTTTTTGGATATAGCCAGGCATACTAGCAATATCACCAGTATGGCTAACAACGTTCACTTTTTGCCCAATTCTCAAGTAAGGACTATTTTCGTATTCTTCTTTTGTTTCAAATAAAACGTATCCATGTTGATCGCACAAAACTGCTGGAAATTTTTCCAGT
Organism: Nitrospinaceae bacterium; assembly: GCA_029937635.1. Taxonomy (GTDB): domain Bacteria; phylum Nitrospinota; class Nitrospinia; order Nitrospinales; family VA-1; genus Nitromaritima. Next base: position 1,273 of record JAPYPM010000296.1, on the reverse strand, counting down.
CTTCCATAAAAATGCCCATCTACATGAAAACGGCCTTGCCGTACATTAATTCCCCATTCTCTAATTAAGTTACTTCCCGTGTTTACCCTGGCAGTCATTTTTCACCCCCATTAGTTTTTGAATTATTACTAATTAATTATTCTGTTATTTAAATCCCCATCTGCCTCACTCATGTTTTGACTAATTCCTTGTTTTAGAATTTCATCTGCAAATCTATAAGCATCATTCACGACTTCTTCAAGAGTTCCGCAATTTCCATGTGCAAGCATTCCTTTACACATTTCCGTAGCAATTAACATTCTTGGAACTTCCAATTCACTTTTACATTCATCAAAATTCATAGCCTTTACTCTCCAATCGTTCTTTAATTTTTCCCCACATATCTCGCGCTCCATCTTGAAAGCTAAAATAAAGATCATTGTCGCCTTCATGGTCACGATCAAAAATATGTTGCGGAACCACAGCCAAACCATTAAAAATTTCAGGAATTGGATTTCCATCTTTCTCAAAAAGTTCTTCTAACTGCTCTAAACTAGCTTCACGAGCCGCCCATTCCTCACCGGCCTTATAACAATCCTTCTCATATTCACTCCATTCTTTTCCTAATTCTTTCATTAGTCTCATCTCTGCATGACCTAACAAGTCTTCGTCGGCCACAATTTGTATTTTGAAATCGTCCACATGATTTTTAAGTGCTGCTTGACACACAGCCGACACTTTAATTTGTGGAAACTTTTTAAGCTCCGCACAAAGATCATCAGGCACGCTTATAGTAATTGGTTTCGCCATCTCAATCTCCAAAATAAGGTGTAATTTATGAACAACATAGTTTAATACGTAGTAGATGTCAACAGAAAATAAGAGCTTTTTTATTTTTATTTTAAATAATTGTTTTTATTGAACTAATTTATTAAAAAAATCTCTGGGCCCATATACGATATGCCTAAAAGAAAAATTCCCCCCCCACTGCCCTCAAAGTTTCACGTATATCCCATAATCAGGCTCCAAAATACATAAAATCATCGTTTTTCAGGTCTAGCTGCACCTCCAGTGTACCTTCCAGTCCAGCCATACCACTAACTATATATATTTAAAGGTTTTATATGATGGGGACTCCTGATTGTAGATCCGAAGTGTGGTGTAATAGGGGAGTTTGTCCAGTTAAATAAATCTTTTTGCAACTTGCAAAAGATTTTCGACCCTCTAGGAAGAAACCTAGACTGTTAGTCATTAATTGAAATATGGCCAAAATAGACATTAGTTATTAGCCTCA
>JAPYPM010000295.1 GCA_029937635.1 Nitrospinaceae bacterium | reverse complement strand
ATTTTGAGGCTTCTATCATTTCCGTGTCTGTAGCATCAAGTTTCCCATAAAGAATATTTTCCCGAATAGTTCCACCAAATAATAGAGTTTCTTGAGGTACTAAGGCGACTTGACTCAGATAACTTTCTAGATCAAGAGATTTTAAGTCATCTCCATCGATTTGAATTTTTCCAGATTGTGGATCGAAAAATCGCAGTAGTAGTTGGACTGTGGTAGATTTCCCTGCGCCACTGGGTCCAATGAAAGCAACTGTTTGTCCAGGATGGATGTCAAAGCTTATATTGTTTAAAACGGGTGTGCTATCTTCATAACCAAATATCACCTCACTAAAACAGACATGACCTTTAAGAGATGTAAGTTTGACCGGTTTTTTTGGACTGTTGATCAAAGGCTTGATATCTAAAATTTCATTAACTCTACGCATGGCACCCAAAGTTTCTTGTAATTGTGTATATATTTTGACAAAGGTCCCTATCGGGCCGGCCATAATTAATGCGTAAAGAAAAAAGGCGGCCAATTCTCCAGGAGTTGTGGCTCCTTGCATGACTTGTTGACCTCCGTACCAAATCAAAATAGTCGACACAAGAAAAGTAAGACCTAAAATCAATGGACCAAACGAAGCTGAGATGCGTACCTTCCCAATAGACTGTTCAAACGCGCCCTCGATTTCATTTTCAAATCGTTTTTTTTCATAAGGTTCGCGAGTATAGGATTTGATAATTTTGATGGAAGAAGCAACCTCCTCAAGTACAACCAGAGCTTGTGCGATTCTATCTTGTACGTTTTCTGAAAGATTACGCAGGCGTTTCCCAAAAATACGTGCGAATAACATCAATGGCGGTAAGACAAGAAGAATTAAGCCTGTAAGTTTCCAATTGAGATAAAAAATAATAGCTAATGCTCCTACTAAGGTGATCGTTTGTCGTAAAACGGCAACAGGAATTGATACCAAGGCATTTTGAATGACAGTGATATCATTACTCATTCTTGATAAAATTTCACCAACACGTCTGCTTTGGAAAAATCGCAAAGAAAGAGATTGAATATGAGAAAATAATTCAATCCTAAAATCGGCTGTAATACGATGCCCGATAAAGCTCAAAATGTAATTGTGAGTAACTGCGAAGGCAGCTTGGAACAAAATGATGATCACAAGGTCTCGGGTAAGGCTGTTTAAAAGATCCGAACTTTTTAGGACTACAACCGCATTGATCATATTTCTTACAATAAGAGGTAAAGCTAAGCTGATCATTGACGTCAATATGAGACACGCAAAGGCAAAAATAATACTCTTGGTGTAAGGGCGAGCATATTTTAGAATTTTTGAAAAATCTTTCATTTATTCATGGACTTTTAGTAGAAATATTATTTTGAAAAATTGGAGTGAATATCGTACGCCCTACCTAAAAATATTTCAATGATTTGTGAGCGAAATATTACGGAAACTTTGGTTGCTCAACAGGATCCAAGGGCTTTGAAAATAGATTTCATAAACCATCATTTACTTAGAATTCAATAATACACATCCCCTGTATTTAAATTTTTAAAAATAAGACTAAAGTTTTGATCAAACTAACCGTTATGTCCAATACGGGGAGCTAAATTAATTTCTAAATAAGTGGCAAGAAAGTAATTAAACGCTTTTTTAAAATTTATATGTTTAAGGATTATGCCATGACAGAAAAATTGGAACTAAGTTGTTTACTTTTATAATAGGTGAATTTTATGGATTCTCAGACAACAGGGCAGGTAGAAAAAAAATCAGTTCAGGTTGACCAGAAGCTTTCTTCTGAAACAAGAAAGGTACCTTCAGGTGGATCATCCTCAGAGCAAATAAATGATACAGTCTCATTATCACAGCGAGGACAAGCAGCTGTTAGTCAAGAAGTCCAAGATGTAAAAGGTGGCTCAGTTGGATCTAAATTAAGAAAAGTTGATGTAATGGATAACAATCAGATTGTTGTCAAGATTGTAGACAGTGAGACGCAAAAGGTAGTCCGCCAAATTCCTAAGGAAGAAGAAGTTCGCTTGAAACAAGCTATTCAAGAAAATTTGGATAACATGGCTGATAGTTCCGGGATCAACCAAAGTTTAGACGTAGAAATTTAAAGAAAAATTTTAACAAATGTTTTAGTTAATACTCCATTATTAAAACCAAACGTTGTGGTTTGTTAACTGCGACTGACCACTTAAGTGATACGACAACCAATTAGTTTTTTTAAATTGACTTGTTTTGGCCTAATCAAAATGTAGCTAACCGTTAACTTTTAGGTGGGTCAAGGCTTTCCATAAAGCGTGTAGTGATTTCTTCTGGAGTATGGTGAACGCGTCCGGTCGATTTATCAAAAGAAGGCTCCACTTTAATTAAAAGAAAAGATGGTCCATCTTTCCCCATAAGTTCGTAAAACGCCTCCTTTATATGATCTTTGTTTGTGATCTTTTTTGTTTGAAGGTATCCAGCACTTAGAGCAACTTTTTCCAACGATATCGATTTTGATAGAGATCTTTGGCTTCCTGTTGATTCGTAGGCTTCGTTGTCTATAACAATATGAACAAGGTTTTTGGGAGCAGCTGCAGCAATCATAGCGAGTGTTCCCATAGACATGAGAACGTTCCCGTCGCCGTCAATAATGATCGTTTTTTGATCTGGACGATTTATGGCTACCCCAAGTCCAATTGAAGACGCGAGTCCCATAGACCCTATCATATAGAAATTTTCCTCTCGGTCTTTGATATTAAAAGATTGGCGACAAATGTATCCGTTAGCATGGATTACTGGTTCATCTGTTAAGAGTGGAATAATTTCTTCAAATGCCTCAGTGCCCTTCATTAAAATGTCCTTTCCCAACCAGTAAAGTATATGGAAGGCCCTTCTCTATTCTTTGACAAGCCGTATTCAAGGACTCCTGGTAATTTTCATTAGAAAGGACAGAATACTCCATACTGGAAGTTTTTAACAGATTCTGATTAATTTCTCCCATTATAATATGCTCAGGTGCGTCGCTTCCGTCTTCACCACGCCAACTCATGATCACAAGCACGGGGATTTTATAAATTAGATTTAAAGAAGTAAAAGCGTTGAGACAGTAACCTAAACCAGAATTTTGCATCAGCA
>JAPYPM010000294.1 GCA_029937635.1 Nitrospinaceae bacterium | reverse complement strand
AGTAAATATTATAAAAAAAGAGGATAAAGAAATTATTACTGAAGAAAAAATTATTTTTCGTACATTAGTGAAAAATGTAATTGAACAAAAATCACTACATAAAAAAATTTCTAATAATGAATTAATTACTGAAATAATTGAAGGAGCAGCTAAAGGAACTATTGTAAGGATGTTTTGTGTGGATACATCATCGGGTTCAGAAATTACAGTTACTGTTGATCTAAAACTTTCTTTAAAAGCAACATTTCTAAAACCATTTATAAAAAAATTTTACCAAAAATACTTAACAGCACTAATTTTTAAAATAACCAATAAAGTAGAATCACTATGAATGATACTAAAAATAAAATAATTAACTGGAAAAAAGTTTTTTCCTATTCAGATAGTTTTAAAAATAATTCTCCTTGCAAATGGGAATTTATTGAAGGATTCTTTGATAAAGAATTTTATGAAAAATTATATGAAACATTTCCAAAAGATGATAAGACTTGGGAACGTGTTTCTGCCTGGGATAAAAATTCACTTAGAAAATTATGGAATAAAGATACTGATGGAAGTGATCCATTAGATATTGTTGATCCTAATGTTAGTGACGCATGGAATGAATTTCATCATTACTTGTTTTCAGATGAATTTATTCAAAATATACAAAAATTTTCAAGTGTTCCTGTTGGACGTCTAAAACATTTTTCAATGAAAATATCCAGAAAAGGAGATTATCAGTTTCCACATATTCACAATGTTGGAACTAGTACGTTGATATTCATGATTTATTTTACAAAAAATTGGAAAAAAGGAGATCCAGGTGGAACATACATCACACCAGAAGAAGACGAATCTAAAAGAATATTTGAAGCAGATAATCTAGACAACACTGCAATAGTTTTTCAAGACGGGCCACATTCAGGTCATGGGGTTAGACCACTAAAGGAAGGAGCGGAAAGACATGCAATTCAAATATATCTTGAAGGATGGTCAGCTGAAACAGGTTGGAGTTGTACTCCAATCGTAAGAGAGTTAAGAGAAATTTAATATTTGAACATTATAATTTTTAAATATTTTATTTTAAAATAATACATCAAAAAATATAATTTTAGTCAGTTGTTATTTTTTTTCTACATATGATGGATGTCTTAATAATCTTTTGACAAATACTTTCGTCAAAATTCTTGCAATTCCTAAACTAGTAGTTCCATAAAGATTAACATAACGACTGAGTATATTTTGTTGTTCTTCATCTAAAATAAATTCTACATTCTTTTTATTTTCAAATTTATAATTATCGAGTGGTTTAATTATTTTATCAATATTAAATTGTTTTAAATCAAAGGATACGCTAAGTGTTGGAATATTATTTTGATTTGTAAATATGTTGGAACTAGCACATCTATCATAATTTAATGCATCATCAACAAATAATTTATTTTCAACCGTATCTTGATTATTTTTCTCTAAAAATTTTAGTGTACATTCTTTTGCTAAATTCATTAAATCATCAATATAATTGGATAGTGCAACAGCCTTATGAACAAATAGCAAATTATATCCAAGTTCACCTTTGATATATGATTCAATTATTTCCTGTTTTTGTGTTTCTTGGTATAATTCATCACGATTATCATATAATTCATTTTTTGTTTCACTTTCAAAAGAATTAAATAATTCTTTTATATTTCCAGAAAGATCCTTTTTAAAAATTAATTCTAACCAATCAAACACAGATAGATTCATGGATTTAATAAATTTCAACAATGTTGAAAAAAATCCCACATTGTAAAAAATTTCAATAATTAAATGTAATTTTCTACATTCTAAATAATCAATAAATGAGAGACTATTTGTTGATGTACAAATTTTGTCAATTTCCGCAGCACAAATTGTTTCACCTAAAATTTTGTAATGACCTGAACAACGTGGGAGTATTCTATAACGTGTTTGCATTCCAAATTGTTTAATATTTTCAGGTGTGGTTACTTCAGTACCTGGTATCATCATTAATTGGTAGTTATCAATTTTATCAAACCCGGCATTCACAATTGTTTTATTTGTATCAAAATGAGATTCTAATGTTTCACCAGGCATTCCTAAAATAATTTCACTTCTAGAATAAGCCTGAACTTCTGCAGCATCTTTAGCTAATTGTAATAAATCATCAGAAGAAATATTTGCTCGTTTTACATTTTTTAAAACATCTGAATTAAGGGATTGAACTGAACCCGATAATCTAATTGCACCTTTAACTATTTTTGCTGCATCTAAAACACGTTCTTTATTATTTTTTCCTGTATCACAATGAACATAATCAGGCCAATTATATTGTTCCTGACATTTTGCAATAACCTTACAGGTATCAATATCTTGGCTGTACATTCCAAAATTAGAATCTACTAACCATAAATCATTTCTTCCACCTGTTTCTCGTACAACATTCATTTTTTTAGCTATGAAATCCAATTCTAGACTAGTTTTTTCAAAACTATTTATATAAACTTTAGAATAATACGATAAACCTTCAACACAAAAAGTACATGAAAAAGGACAACCACGTGTTGTTTGAATAGTAGGTTGTAATTTACCATCAAAAAATTCATCCATTTTACCTTCCAAGTAGGGTGATGGAATTTCAGATAAATCACGAACACGTTCTATAGATGTTGAAAGGTGTGGTTGATCATCAGACATCATAAAATGAACTGATGGTAATTCACCTTGCAAAGATTCTTTTTTTAAATTTACATTAATTAAATTTGTAATTAAATTTGCAAAAGCCACTTCACCCTCTCCAGTAACATAAAAATCAATTTCGGGATGAGTTCTCAAAAAAGTTTCTTGTTCATTTGGGTTAACTGGATAGTTTGGACCACCCATAATTATAATAATTTCAGGTTTAATTTTTTTTATTCTTTTAGCTAAAGAAAAAGAAAGTTCTGAATTCCACATGTAATTACTAAAACCAATTATATCAGGCATTATTTTTTCTAATTCTTCAGCAAATCTTTCAGGGTATTTGAATAATTTAATTGGTTTGTTAAGGTGAAGATTTTTTTCAGTAAAAGTTGCAATGCCCCCAATAGCTGATGGCATTGTTTCAGATGAAATTTGTGGTTTAGTATATGT
>JAPYPM010000293.1 GCA_029937635.1 Nitrospinaceae bacterium | reverse complement strand
GACTTGGTGATATCTCCATGGCGCAGTGGAATTTTGATAAGGCTGAGTTCTTCGTCTTGAAACACAGCGTTTTTAATAGCCAATTGGATTATATAATCCTCCGTCATTGAGGTGCTGTCGGCAGACAACAGCATAAAATGAAACTTAACGTCCTCGAACTCTTTTTGGGATACTATATCGAGGATACGCTCTTTTTCATCCCTTGAAACCACGTAACCCGCCAGATAGGCGGTATTTTCGTAGACAAAAGTGCTTACGCGGGAAAACTCGCTGAGAGCGGCCATGAGGCTCAAATGGCTCGCGTTGTCCTTGATTTTTACAGCAACCGGTCTTTTATCCAAAGCGGTGTTAATAGTATAAAGCGCTACCGTGCCGCTTCCTGGAGGGCCGAGGCAGGCAGCAAAAGTTACTATCGAAAGTAACGCCAACCAATATGTCTTCAAAACGATTAGTTTTCCCATTATTCGATCAAAGTATTTGTTAAAACAGTCTCTCGTAGAACAGTCAAAGCCCATGAGGACTTCTATTGGGCCAGTGACCGGCTTTTACATATGGAACCGCATTCGGAGCAATATTTTACTGTATTATCATTTCCAGCCTCAACGTAATACCCAGCGTCCTGTTTTACGCTAGATTTAAATTCTCTTTTGGATTTATTTCCACCATAATGCTCACTATGATAGAATTTTTCGGTCACTGCTCTAACTAAATTAACGTGCGCTTGCGACATGGCTTCTTTTTCTGCTCTTCTTTTTAACTCTTCAGTGGAGGGGCATCCTCGCATTTTTTCATGGGCAAGACATTGATAAGAAATTGATGCATCGCCTGGCGCCCGGACAATCGATGAATCCGAAACACAGGCGCTAGAACCATTTTGTTCAGCACCACCTCCAAAACTCTCTCCATGCTGGCTATGATTCTCGATTAAATAAATATCCTGAGCAGTATTCCGAGCAACTTGTCCGGCCTTTTCTTTGTCCCAGTAGATCATTCGGATGGTAAAATACACCTTCGAGCCCATGGGAATTCCCATCCCTTCGAAAAGGACGGAGGGTTTCATCGGCTTTGGGGAACTGCCCTCATCCCTGAGGGAACCTAGTATGGACACCGCCTCCTCCCAATCATAAATTCCTTTCAGATTGGAATCGTTGGTGATAATTTCCAAGTTATTGTCGCATACAAGACGGCTCTCCAGCAATAATTGAAAAATATTTGCGGTATTGGATCGGATACCCTTGAAATCCAATACATACCCTTTAGTGGGACTTGAAAACTTAAAGGTTGAGCAAAAGTGATCGGTGTAATAATCCCCAATATTGGCAGGGTTATCTTTCCCCACTACAAATGGATCGCAAAAACTGCCTTTTCTACAAGGAACATCTTTTTGCATAAACTCAGGAATCCGTAGTTTTGAAAAAATCATGGATGGTAGTCTTGCACGTTCATAATCCAGCGGAAGGAATGATACGGCAAATTCCTTTGTCAATTCATCGCCCATCTCCCCATCAAGAAATTCCACAACGATAAACCCGGAATATTTCAGGCTGGTAAGGGGATCCTCCGCAATGTACCTAACATCTTCCCGGTTATAGAATTTCCTGTCCGATAGGTCGTCATTGAGCGCCAAAAAGAATTCTCCATAGTTGTCCGGGGGTAAAAATTCCCGGACCCACTTATTTAAAGCGCCCGAAAAATTTCGCACAAACCGTTTTTGATATTCTTTCAGGCTATCTTTTGGGTTTCTTTTCATGACGAGCTTTATTTTATTTTGCCCCAAGGGAGTATAATGTTTGCCCAAATAATTTTGGCTAAGGTTTTTGGCAAATTCCTTGGCATCTTCCTCGATTTGCTTACTGGAAAAAACCGGAGCGGATTTTTCCGCGCGGACAACCTTTGCCGCTATCGAGGCGGTCGAGTTAGTTTTGGCCTCCATACTTTCTTCGCTTTTAGCTTCAGGGGGTTTTGGGAGCGTTCCCCCCTGTTGTGTCGTAGTGGTGCAGGCGGCGACAGTCCAAGCCGCCAAGAATACTATGGTCAATTTAGATACTTTCATCTCAATCTCTCACTGAAAATTGATAGCGCCCATTCACTTTGTGAGTAATAGCCTGTATTTTTTGATTCTATCCTCATAAAGCATCTGTGTTCCACCAGAATTCTTAAGGTGTAAGTCATTAAGTTGCCTGACAGATTTCAAATGATCGTCCATGCGTCTGGTTTTAAGCGCTTGCGCAAGAAGCATTACCGACTTAATAACGCTGATTTTCCGTATTCGCGCCGAAACACTCTTTTTAGGCGAATCCAGATTTGTTCCGAATTCTCGGAAATTAAAATTCGTTGGAGAACCAACGGTAATGAAATTTTGCGAACAAATATCACAACCAAACTGAAGCAAAAAGCTATTGTGATCAAATTCAAAGCGCTTTCCACTCTGGGCAGGATGAATGCTCGGACTGGGGTCTATTTTATAGAAAATTTTTTGGACGCTCAAATTCCCCAGATAAGGGCCGTAACCCATTTCAGACAACTGAGATGCAATCTGCTCCACAACCCATTGGTCGTCTTTATCTAAGCTTTGTACGCCTTGAATATTACTTTTTCGATTCACCTCATCCTTCACCTCTTTTAGAGTCTGCCTGAGCGAGTCCATTTCGTCCTTCTTATTACCGGAGACTCGATTTCGCTCCAGAGCTGCCTCCAAGGACTTAATCCCATTCTTCATCTCATTAAATTGCCCTACCTCCGACTTAATAATTCGATCCTTCAAGGTCTTCAACGTAGCTTTAATATGACCGCACCGGCTCGGGTCGTGCACTACCAGAACGAACTCCCAAAGACGGTTCAATGTTTCGGCAATTTCCCTGGGACTGCTTCCGGATTTCAAGCCATGCTCAACCGGGGCCATTTGATTAAGAAAATAATAACTTTTCTCGTCATCAATGCATTCTTTTATTACGCGGCATTCCAAGTAACCGAATTGGTTTTTTGAACTTCGGTTCGCTTTTTTAATTTTGGCCCGAACCTTTTTTAAAAGGAACTGATTTCTTTTGACATCGTTGTCATTTTCACAGGATATGGGCGCGTTTTGAAGCTCATTCCGAACCTTGATTTCTGCTTCCACAGATG
>JAPYPM010000292.1 GCA_029937635.1 Nitrospinaceae bacterium | reverse complement strand
CTTTAAACCCGCAACGGAAATCCCTTTTTATATTTGCAGGAGAACTTAATGAACACAGAAAAAACTTTTTGGCAGGTTTTAGCCTGGATCTTTGTCATCCTTTTATTTGTTCCAGAAGGCGCTATGGCTCTTATTGCGTCAGGGCAAGGGAAGACAAGTAAAGAGGCCATTGCACAGGCGAAAAGAAGCGCCGTGGAAAGCGCTCTTTCTGAATTTATCTCACCCGCTGAGTTCAAAAGGAAATATGGCGACCTTGATAAAGAGGTGTTTCAGAACATAGATGCCTATATCGAAAGCTACGATATTTTGCGTGAAGAGAAAAAGAAAATAGGCTCACTTGTTACCTTGGATGCTCAAGTAAACACGCAAAAGTTAAAACGATATTTTCAGAAAAATGAAGGGTGGATTGTCGATGAAGAAGTCGGGCGTCTGGGTCTATTCTTGAATAAGACCTCCTCGTCGCACTTGTCCGGAAGGAGCAAGGAAGCTCGCTACGCCTATTTCGAACTCAAAAATATTCTGGAAGACGAATTCGGATTCGACGTGGTCCGCAACTCCATGTTTGGGGATGAAGAGAAGTCCTCTCGTCAATCACGAAGAGGCCGGGGAAGAGTAAAAAAAATGGTTTTGGCTGACGCCCTTGATATAGCGGCGGATTTGGGGGCGGAGCATGCGGCGCTCTTCGATATAAAAATCAAACAAGACAGAAGGAGCAAAGATCGGATAGTTACTTGCCTTCTCACCCTTTCCATTTACGATACGGAAGAAGGCCAGAAAATAGAATCCTATGAGATAGAAAGCGACGCCGAATATTCGCGGCGTGGAGGTTCTGTAAGCCGCGACGACGCCAGGTTGGGCGCTATACATTCCGCTGTGGATCAGGCCGCCGAAAAGACTAATGAGGCTCTCAGTCAGTATTTGAATCTAGGAGCTATAAAAGTAAAAAAACATAAGGTTCTTTTCAAAAAATTCACCCAGGACGAAATCCATGATATCTTGAAGAAAATTGGGTCCATAGACGGTTTTAAGAAGTCAAGGCAACTCAGACAAACGGCTCGTACATACCAAACGGAAATATCTGCCGCCTCAAGCCGCAAAGATTTTATAAGGTCAATGAAGGAAATCCTGGACGACTCAGATTACAAATACAGCCTTAACTTCGACCGGAAAAAGATATTCATAACCAAATTCAGGGTTGGCAAAAAAGGAAAAGATGAAGCTGGGCTTGTAGAAATGTAGATGAAAAATTTAATCAAAGGTAATCATTAAATTTAAAGGAGAATTTTATGCGAAAACTAACAATTTTGTTTCTTCTAATACTCTCGCTTTCTTTGTCGTCTCTTGCTGTCCCTCAAGCTTCTTATGCTCTGGACGAGGCTAAGGCTATGATTTTCATTCAAAAAGAACATCCTGAGTCTCTAAGCCGAAGCAGCCGAGTTTTCAAGCAGGTCTTAGCGGAGATCACCGAAGTTTTGCAGCAAGACTACGATATGGACATTGTTGATGAGGTTGCCGCTACTTCGGATACTTATGAACAGCGAGGTGGACTTAGAAAAAAAGCTGAGTTGATCGCAGTTGCCACGGAGGCGGATTGCGATATCGCCATAATATTGCAAGTAACGCCGTGGATGGAAAGCAAACATGGCTTGAAGAAGGTGAGATCACAGATTTTTTTGGATGCTTTTTACGTGGATGGTTCCGGACGAAAAATTGGACTGGTTGACGTTAGCACCGAGGTCCCTGTGACCATCAGACCCCCTCACAAGAAACCCCAAATTGCACAAGCCGCCGCAGAGGCATCCAAGGATGTTGCCGCGCAAGCTGGAAATGAACTTGGAGCGCAATATTTGGCGAAGCTTGAAAGGCGTGATGAAAAAGGCGGTGTCTACACTATTGTGTTTAAAAAATTTAATGCAAACGAACTGGAGGACGTCCTTGACGCTTTTTCGCAAATTGAGGGTTATGTTTCCCATAAGCAACTACGAAAAACAGCGAGAGGGGCTAAAGTGGAATACAAGTCTACCTCCGATTCTTCGGTATTGAGTTCGGAGTTTGAATTAATTTTGAAGGACATGGAATTCCGTGTTACCACAAGCTCCAGGGGTTCCAACATAACTCTATCCAAAATGCGAATTCGTAAAAACCGCCGATAGAAATAATCATGAGCTTAACTAATTTAGGAATTTATCCAATGAATAAATTAACTTTATACTTAAGTTTTGTTATGGCTTTGTTCATGTTTTCTGCTTGCAGCAGTCAGCCGAAGCCTACCGTGACAGCAGACTCAACCGTGATTTACGCCGATGATGACTCAGGATACAAAGCTACCGCTGTTATGGAGTTTTTCAAGAAAACTAATAAATCCATTACCCACAACTCCGAATTGGCAGTGGTGGTAGGCGGAAAAATATCCAATGCTCTCAAAGATATCAACGTCAATATAGATTACCCCTCGGTGGTGACCAGCGAATTCACGTCGCGGGGAGATATCGATATGATCAAGGAGGGGGCGCTGGTGGCCAAGCGGGAAAAGAAAAACTTGGTCTTTTTCATGGACGTACAAATCCATAAACGCATGGAAACCTTGGATGGTGACCGTATTATCAATGCCAGCATCAATTCCTGGCTGGTGGACGCCAGTAAGAAAAAACTGGTCTTCAGGATTCTAAAAAAAGGCTCGAAGGTAGTGGGTTCTGATGCTTCTTTAGCAGAGGTAGACGATGCTGTCAGGGAAGCCCTGATTTATGCCGCGAACGCTCTCGGAGAAGAAACCAGCAGGCTCCTGAAGGATTACTTATCAGCCGCATAATAGAAAATCACAGGACCTTTGAATATGTCGCCAGGTATTAATAAAAATACAATGCTTCAATGGAAAATTATTTGGGGCATCTTGTTTTTGCTCATTTTTAACACCAATGTTTGGGCTATTGGCGAAATTACGTTCGAAATGGGAGTTGCCGAGCTATCAAAACAATTAGTAGAAGGACTTGGAGAAGAAAAGATCCATCTTTATATCGAACCCTTTACTGAAGAACTGACGGGCCAACCTTTTCCTTTATCTATTTTGTTGCAAAACGCCGTTAGCGAAAGTCTCAAAGGAAGTAAACAAATAGTTGAAGGATATGACGACAGTG
>JAPYPM010000291.1 GCA_029937635.1 Nitrospinaceae bacterium | reverse complement strand
CATCAAGATCATTATCCTTCCTAGAAATGAAATAGAGTTGTTCATATAAATCCCCTATTGTAAATATAGCTTTATAGGATTCGTTATTTGGAAAATGATTTTCATAAATTAATCTAAATTCCCCAATAACTGCAAGCCACTGGTCACGTCTCTGCATTCTCTTTTCAGATTTAAAAAAACTATGGTAAGAAGAGCGAGCTTTTTCATAATCAATTGAGGCAGGTGAAGAAGCAGCAAATACGATTGGCACTGAAACCAAAGAAATTAACAGGGGTAGTACAAAAAAAAAGTTGGTAAAAAAAGATTTGTGTGAAAATAATCGCATACAACACCTGAGAACTTATAAAACTGTAGAGAGCAAATAATTCAAACCTTGTATCACCCAGCAAAACTATCCAATACTGTTTAATTATATTGACAATTATAAAATGCTATCACTTTTGGTAAATCAGGTCAACAAGCTTAATGATTGATTTTATTATAGTTATAAACCATTTCTCAAGCGATCTGCCAGGGTATATGGAAGGCCACAAGCTATTATTTTTTGCTGAGTTATGAACAAGTCATAGGAAAACCGAAAAAACTTTACAATATGACTCACTGAGTCATAGAAAACAAATACAGGGTCTGGATTTCCATCTCTTGGTTGCCCAAGACTACCCACGTTAATGATATAACGCGATTCTGGGTCAAGTTCCTCTTTAGTCGTATCGTGTGAGTACACCTTATTATTTTTATTTTTTTCAAAAATACCTGGTAAGTGGGAATGTCCTACAAAACAAATAGCCTGATCAAAATAATTAAAATTTTTCTCTGCATTTTTTTTTGTAAGGACGTAATGCCATTTCTTAGGTTCAAAAGGAGATGAGTGAACCCAATAAATTCCATCCTCCTCTTTTTCAATTGGCAAGGCATTTAAAAAATCCTTATTACTATTCGTCAGGTTTCTTCGAGTCCAAAGGGATGCTTGATAGGCTGCGGGATTTAAGTAACTAGCATCGGTTTTATTTAAAACGCTGTAATCGTGATTACCAGCTAAAGCAAAATCGGTTTTATCACGAATCCACTCAACAACAGGATTGGGATCGGCATTGTATCCTACTATGTCGCCAAGGCAGACTTTCTTGTCATGAAGAATGGATTCCGTGACACTACAAAACGACTGCAATGACTCAAGGTTACTATGGACATCGGAAAAAATTATAAATTTCACTATCCCCTACTAAGCCTGAAAAACAAGACTTCAACTTGTAGAAGGAAGGGGGCCTTTCTGCCCAATTTCCTTATAAACCCTATCCAAAATACCATTAATAAACTGTGGGGAGTCTTCGTTACCATATTTTTTAGCTATATCAATAGCTTCATTAATGACAACTTTAGGCGGAGTTGAAAAGCTAAATAGTAATTCGAACGTTCCTATTCTTAAAATATTTCGGTCAATCACAGCCATGCGGTTGAGAACCCAATGATCACTGTACTTTTGAATAGTTTTATCAATCTCCTTCATTTTATCAATAAGAGATACTACTAAATCTTTCATGAAACTTTCTACGTCTTTCTGAGATGGGTTTCTCTCCAAAAATAATATTATCTGTTCATCCAAGTCTCCTTCATTCAGTTCAAATTGATAAAGAAACTTGAGTGCCAATTCTCTTGATGACCTTCTTTTTCCCATAGTATTTAAGTAAGAGGTTGCAGCTTTTTAAAAAGCGTAGCCATCTCGATCGCAGCTAGCGCAGTTTCCGCTCCCTTATTCCCGAATTTTCCACCTGATCTATCTTCCGCTTGTTTTATATTGTCCGTGGTAAGCACACCAAACATAACCGGGATATCTGCATCTCTAGCAACCGACGCAACTCCAGAAGCAGTTTCAGTTGCTACATAGTCAAAGTGAGGTGTCCCTCCTCGAATAACTGCTCCTAAACAGATAATGACATCTTTATCTCTCGAACAAATCTTTTTTGCAGCCATAGGGATCTCAAAAGCACCTGGAACCCGAATTACCTCGATCGCATTTTCATCCGCCCCATGACTTACCAGTTCATTGATAGCCCCGTTCAACAAGTGTTCTGTAATGGAAGTGTTAAAACGACTAACCACTATACCAACTTTCAAACCCGAAGCGTCTAAACCTCCTTCTATAAATTTTACCATCTCAAAATATCCATCATCAAATATTTTTAATCATATGCCCTAGTTTCTTTTGCTTTGTTTGGAGATATTTAAGATTATCCTTCTTAGGATTAACTTCGATGGGCACACGTTCAACCACTTGCAAACCATATCCTTCCAATCCTACTATTTTTCTAGGATTATTAGTCAATAGTCGAAGTTTGCCTAATCCGATTTTTTTTAAAATCTGCGCTCCAACACCATACTCCCTAAGGTCAGGCTTAAAACCCAGTGAGGCATTAGCTTCTACCGTATCTTGGCCTTTATCCTGCAATGCATAGGCTTTTAATTTATTGATAAGGCCGATCCCTCTTCCTTCTTGATAGAGATAAAGCAATACACCCTTTTCTTCCTCAGCAATCATTTCCATAGATTTACTTAATTGTTCGCCACAGTCACAACGAAAAGAGCCAAACACATCTCCTGTTAGGCATTGCGAGTGAACACGTACAAGAGTGGGGGTTTCCGCACTGATTTCACCTTTAATCAAAGCAATATAAATTTGATCATCTAATATATTTCGAAATGTTACTGAATTAAAAACACCAAATTCAGTTGGTAGTTGAGTAGATACTACCTCTTCAACAAGTGTTTCCTGCTGCAAGCGATATTCCGCAAGATCCTTAGTGGTTATCATCTTCAAATCGTGCTCACGCGTAAACTCTATCAGTCTTGGTAAGCGGGCCATAGTTCCATCATCATCCATAATTTCGCAAATAACCCCTGAAGGGTATAACCCAGACATGCGAGCAATATCGACCGAAGCTTCGGTTTGTCCCATGCGTACAAGAACACCTCCTGAACGAGCTCTAAGAGGAAATATATGGCCAGGTTTAACCAAATCACTTTTTTTTGTCTGAGAATTAATTGCAGTTTGTATTGTAATCGATCTATCACTAGCAGAAATCCCTGTAGTTATTCCTTCTCTAGCATCTATGGAAACTGTAAATGGTGTTTCAAAGGCTGACT
>JAPYPM010000290.1 GCA_029937635.1 Nitrospinaceae bacterium | reverse complement strand
AGGTCGAGAATAATCAGATCAAAATCTTTTTCTCTCAACTGATCAAGTGCAGATAACCCATTATCAACCAAAAATATTTCATATCCTTCCCGCTCAAGATTAAACCTAAGACCTTTTGCTAAATGAGGATCATCTTCGACTAATAAAATTTTATTTGTTTCCGTCATCATTAGTTTATTTCACGTCCAGACTATTTATTTTTTTCAATTAAAGCGTGATCTATTGGCAAACTCAACATAAAGCGAGTTCCTTTTCCCCGACCCTCACTAAAAACATTTATTTTCCCTTTATGGTTCTTAATAATTAGTCGAGAAATATACAAACCTAATCCAGCCCCTTCAATATTCTGCGTTTCTTGATTCTGTACTCGATAGAACTTTTTAAAAACTTTTTTTAATTCCTTCCTATCAAACCCGAAACCCTGATCTATAAAATCAATAATACAAAATTTTTTATCCCGTCTTACTTCAATGACGAGGATCGTCCTAGCAGGAGAATATCTTAAAGCATTCGCTATTAAATTATTAAAAACCATACGCATGGCTCGACCATCTATAATGACTTTTATCTGTTCATTAAAATTTAACTTTATCTCACATTCTTTGTCTTCAAATAATTTTTGATGATGCGCTATTATTGCTTGTATGAATGAAACAATATTCACCGAAGCAAACTGCAACTGCATGCTCTTTGGGTCAGATTTACTTGATTCAAGAATATTGTCTATGAGATCAGATAATCGTTCTGTATCAGACAACATGGTTTCAACGAAGTCCTTTGCTTCTTCTGAAGATACCTTTTGATACTTGAGCGTTTCTAAGTAAAGCTGAATCGATGCTAAGGGGGATTTTAGTTCATGAGATACACTCGAAATAAAGTTGCTTTGAAGCTGATTTAATCGGGATTGCTTATTCCAATAAACGAAGATCACATAGACCCCAGCGAGAATCACAAACATCAGCACTCCACCCTCTAGAAGAACAATCAAGTTAAAGTTTGACTGTAATAACTCGGGTGGCAGCTTCTTGGTAAATTCAGCCAGATTCTGGCTATTTTTAAAATACCAATATACCCAAACTATCATCAATCCAATCCAGGCAATCTGCACACCAATAAATACGAAAATTGGGTGAAACAATGCTCGCAATCTATTCATAACTTATAAAATTCTATAACCTAGAAGAACTGAGTAGGTTTTAAATATTTTCCCTAGTGAAATATTACATAAGTTTTACATACAGTTACTAATGTTCAGGGTTATTATATTAACAATTAAAGGCGCAATAAGACTAACTTATCACAATTAAACTGAAAGTAACCAATCATGCCAACTTTATCACGAGTAAAACCCAAGCTCATATTCAACAAAGGTATTACTGGTTTTTTTATCTTCCTACACCTTGGAGCTTTGTTGGCCTTTTTCCCTTTTGCTTTTTCTTGGAGCGCAGTAGCATTAATGCTTTTCTTACACTGGCTAACTGCCTCTATTGGCATTTGTTTTGGTTATCACAGATATCTTACCCACAGGGGAATGGACCTCCCACAATGGGTAGCAAATATAATTGTATTTTGTGGGTCGCTAGCTTGCCAGAATGGACCGATTAAATGGGTAGCTCATCATCGAATGCATCATGCCGGATCAGATACAGAACGAGACCCGCATAGCGCAAAGAATAGTCTCTGGTGGGCACATCTCGGATGGATGCTCTATAAGCATCCAGAGTTTGACGATGACAAAGCGATTCAAAATTACACGAAGGATATTTCAGATAATAAGTTCTATCAATTTCTAGAAAACAATTATATTAAAAATCAGTTTGTACTGGGTTTTATTCTCCTTGCAATAGGAGGACTCCCTTGGGTTGTATGGGGAATATTTTTACGGATCGTACTGGTTTATCATGGTACTTGGTTTGTTAATAGTGCCGCCCATGCTTTTGGCTATAAAAACTTCAAACTAGAGAATGACCTTTCTACTAATTGCTGGTGGGTAGCTATTCTGGCCTATGGTGAAGGCTGGCATAACAATCACCACGCTTTCCCAAAATCGGCCCAGCATGGCCTTCGTCCCATGGAAATAGATTTAACCTGGATGGCTATCTGGACTCTCAAAAAAATAGGATTGGCAAAAAATATTCGAGTTGCCAAAGTAAAGCGATCAACAAGAGCCACTTCTATTGATTCAGCTTTTGAAGGTGAAATAATTAAGCAAGCTGCTTAATTTCATTACTTCCCTTTCCCCCTATACTTGGGTGTTTTTCTTTTCTATTCATATCAAAGTTATGCCGATTATTCCTCGAATATAAATTCAATGTGATAACCGGAGTATTTTCTTAAATTGATTACACGGTTTTTAAAAATTAAATACTGCCCCTTTATCCCTGTAAGTTTTTCAGTGAACTCCCCTTCCTTATCTAGATTGTGACTTGATATTTTAATTGGAACTGAGTGAATAGGGTAAGTAAAGGACTGAACCTTTTCCTTATATAAAGCATATTGCTTTAGGTCTTCAGGAATACACTTAATCATTTCACTCCTCATAAAAGAAAAATCAACATCCTCTATTTGTCCTAAAAGCATTTTTCTCCAGTTTGTTTTATCAGAAATCTTTTTAGCCAAGGCTATCTCAATATGGCCTGATAAAATTCTGCGGGGAACTTTAGCAATGATCAATGCTTTCATCGCTCCCTGATCAATCCAACGACTTGGAATATTATAATGGCGAGTTATGCCAACTTTTACCCCAGATGTCTGTGATAGGTAAACGTAATGATCGATATTGCAGTATTTTCCATAAAACTCTCGATCCGCATCATTTCCTTTATCATGTTGACATTTTTCTGGGCGCACCGAACAAATATCATTTTCCGGTAAATCTCTTGTACAAGGAAAACAATATCCATCACTATAAGTTTTCTTAATTCGACGACCACATTCAACACATGTTATTTTTCCAGTATATCTGATAGTTACAGTTTGACCCACTTTGGATGTCAAAGGATACGAATCTTCTCCTAAGTTCAAAAAATATTGAATCGGGGCACCTTCCTTATGAGACATTTTGCTCAACTGACCACTAATCATTTTGGGCATCGAATCAAAGTTTCCTGTTTATCAAAAATATTAATTGGGAGACGATCTTT
>JAPYPM010000289.1 GCA_029937635.1 Nitrospinaceae bacterium | reverse complement strand
CCCCTACAGTGCTTCTAAAGCCTGTGCCGAAATTGTTTGTAACAGTTACATGCAATCCTTTTTCAGGCAGGGTCACCCGGCAGTAGCAACCACAAGAGCCGGCAACGTCATCGGTGGCGGCGACTGGGCATCCGACCGCATTATCCCCGATTGCATTCGCGCCTGGTCCAAGGGCGAGCGAGTCACAATCCGAAATCCTTATGCACGTCGCCCGTGGCAACATGTACTGGAAGCCATCAGCGGATACCTTTGCCTCGGCTCCTCTTTATGGGCAGGTGCCGAATCCGTCAGAAACGAGGCCTTCAATTTCGGGCCAGCCGCTACCGTTATCCAATCCGTCGAAGAATTGATCGCAGAACTTGCCCGGCACTGGGATACCGCCAAGTGGGATATCGAATCCAAAGCAGAAACGGAAAAACTGGAATCGGGTCTGTTAAAACTGAATTGCGACAAAGCTCTTCACCATTTGAACTGGCAAGCCATTCTTTCGATCACCGAAGCCATCAATTTCACCGGCAAGTGGTATAACACCTATTACTCATCGCCCCAATCCATTCCCGACCTGACTCGAGGACAGATCGGAAAATACCTGTCCCGAGCCACAGAAAAAGAGTTGCCCTGGACTGCCCCGTGAAAAACCCGACTATAGAAGGCGTTATCATTCAACCTCTAAAAATAATAGCCGATGAACTGGGAGTCGTTTTACATATGCTTCGCAACGATGATCCTGTGTTCGAGAAGTTTGGCGAAGTTTATTTCAGCGAGATAAAACCAGGCTCTGTCAAAGCCTGGAAAAGGAACAAAAAACAAACCCAAAATCTTGCTGTTCCAATAGGCTCAGTTAATCTAGTCATTTATGATGATCGCCCTAATTCAACAACACAAGGGGTTCTTTTCAGCTGCATACTAGGCCGGCCTGATCATTATAACCTAATAGGCATTCCCCCCTTACTCTGGTATGGTTTTCGAGGCTTAGGAGCCGCACCTGCGTTAATCGCAAATTGCCCAGACCAACCTCATAATCCTGCGGAATCAGAAAAAATTCCCCGAGAATCCAAGCTTATCCCATACACTTGGCCAATATAAAACGCCCCACTTCTCTTTTTTGATGACAACTCTTTGAACGCCGGGTTATGATATACCCCTATTCTGTTAATTAATGGTTTATTAACAAAAAATGTTCCAGAATTTGTCTCATAATGTCGAATAGTATGTGCTAGTATTATGGGTCAAATGTTTTCTTTTCAGTTCGAATAAACAGTCAAAATTTTCAAGGTTTTATGGAAATTAATCTACAAACGCCCTCTTTTGAAATAAAGGGAAATAATGGTGTTGAAAACACAATAGATGAAATTGGTTTGTCCGACCAAAAGAAGAGCCAAACCTTCATTGAGAATCCTAATTCTGTAAAGAAGATACTTTTATTATTTCCTCCTGCCTATACTCTCAAAAATAAACGAGACATCAATCCTTTGCCACCTTTGGGAATAGGTCTTTTAGCAGCCGTTGCGGAACAAAAGGGTTATGAAGTTAAAATTCTTGATTGCCTAGTTAAAGGTTGGGAGCAAGAAGAACTTTCTCAAGTCAATAGTGAGATCGTCCGGGTGGGGCTTTCTGACGAGCAAATTGAAGCCCAAATCCGTGAATTCTCCCCTGATGTTGTTGGTGTCAGTTGCATGTTCAGTATTCAACATAAGATTTATCCTAAGGTTTTTGCTGCAGTTAAGAAAGCAGATCCCTCGATCATTACCATAGGCGGAGGACCTCATGTCACGGTTTGCTCCGAGGAGGTCTTGGCTGATGACAATTGTGATTATATTATATCTGGTGAAGGAGAAAATTCGTTTATAGACTTTCTGGATGCCCTTCAGGGAAAAAAGTCCTTTGAATCAGTAGATGGTTTGGGGTGGCAGAAGGACGACAAGAAAAACATTAATCCAAAAGTTAATTGGATTGAAGATTTGGACTCACTCCCCTTCCCCGCTTACCATCTTATTGGACTGGAACAATATTTTGGTTTAGAAGCATCTCATGGAATTAGGCATGAAGAACGGTTCGCCCCTGTTGTTACTTCTAGAGGTTGCCCAGCAAAATGTACTTTTTGCAGCGCCAATAAAATGTTCGGCTATAAATTTCGTACTCGCACTCCTCAAAATATCATGAAAGAACTTCGGTTTCTTAAAGAAAGATATGGAGTCAAAGAAATCATGTTTGAGGATGATAATGTAACGGCAAATAGGAAATACGCAGAAGAATTATTCACCACAATGATCAAGGAAAACATCGATCTAAAATGGGATACTCCAAATGGTGTCGGCCTATGGACTCTGACCGAAGAACTTCTCGATTTAATGCAAGAAGCTGGCTGCACTCGAATTAACTTCCCAATTGAAAGTGGCGATCAGGAGGTCTTAAAAGATATTATAAAAAAACCCTTAGATCTTAAACGAGTGAAAGATTTGCTCAAACATTGCCAGAAAATCAAACTTGATTACGGTCTCTTTCTGGTCGTTGGAATGCCAGGAGAAACTCTTGAAAATATTTGGACATCATTTAAGTTTTCTGCCGAAGCTGGGTGCTTCAGTCCCCATATTTCGATCGCCACTCCATACCCGGGGACAGAGCTCTATGAACAATGTAAAGATCAAGATTATTTCTCAAGGGACTATTCATTAAATGATCTCTTTATTTCTAGTTTCTTGATAGAAACCTCTGACTGGTCAGAAGCAGAGCTGCGTAAGACCATTCTTAAAGGTAAGATTTATTTCAGAGTCCAACAGATATTAAAACATCCTGCCGCAGGTCTAAAATCCCTCTTACATTTTATGGGAAAACCCTCATACGTGTTTAATTATTTCAAGCGAATACTGCTTCCTAGAAGTGTTTGGAGAAACCCAGCAGACTCTTGATTCATCTTCCTGCTATTGACGCATTTTTAGAAATTATTATTGATAAATATAACTCCGGTTCTTGGAAAGACAAATACAATTCGTTTCTAGTTTTACCCATATCCAAGTAAGGGGTTCACATCGTAAAACTTCATTCCTGTTCCCGTGATCCCAATAGTTACAATTCTAACAACCGTTCACAATGGAGAAGAATTCATTGAGGAATGCGTAAACAGTATCCTCAGCCAAACCTTTGAGA
>JAPYPM010000288.1 GCA_029937635.1 Nitrospinaceae bacterium | reverse complement strand
ATATTCGCGCTTGCTAGATTCGTTGCCATTATCACCGTGAGTCGCTAGCTATAAAAACTTTACACGGTTTTGTGCGAGATGATATATTGATGCCATCTACACTGTTCAGGTAGCGTTCTTGCTTTTGGGAGACTACCCTAAAGTTGGGGTTAGGAGTCAGTCAGTTATTTTGAGGTTCTATTAGCGCTGGATACTTGGTCGTTTCCCTTTACGTTTATGTATAGAGGAGATATGTTTTTTGTTTATGTTTTGCGTGAAAATCGATATCTCTTGTGCTTTTTCCACCGATTTAAATTAACTCAAAGGGCACCTCATCAACATTAACTTCTTGGTGAAAAAAATTTTAGCAGTTGAGAAAAGTAACGCAATTATGCCTGAATGTATATTTTGTGGAAAAGGTATCACCGTTTCTGTTTTAAAAAATATCCAGATACATGGAAACTTATATAATGTTTCTGAGTGTGTTGAGTGTGAAATTGGAATGACACACCCCTTTCCTTCTGACAATGAACTGGCCAAGCTTTATTCTTCTGGAAATTATAGGACAAGCACGGGAAAGAGATTTGGCATTATCATAGAATTTCTGATTTATTTGGGGCGGCTCAAAAAACGAGGGACGATTAATAAATTTATCAACCCAGGAAAGATTCTCGATATCGGATGTGGGCGCGGGCTGTTTCTTGATGTAATGCGTCGCGGCGGGTGGAGTGTAATAGGTACAGAGCTTAATGATGAAACCGCCTCCTACGCTATTAAGACCTACAATATAACAATTTTTTCAAGTGATATAATTCAACAAAAACTACCAACTGGTAGTCTAGATGCCATCAATATTAATCAAGTGTTAGAACACCTAAAAAATCCTGGTAAAGTTATTGAGGAAAGCGGCAGACTGTTAAGAAGGGGGGGTGTTTTAATCATTTCGGTGCCAGACCTTCGAAGCCCACAATTTACAATAGGTAAGGAAAACTGGTTTCTTTTGGACCTCCCCTTTCATCTATTTCATTTTACCGAGGAGGGACTCTGCAAGTTACTCGAAAAAAATAAATTTAAAATAAAATATGTCAAAAGGTTTAGCCTTGAGATAAGTCCTTTTGGTTGGTTGCAAACTTTGCTAAATATTTCTGGAATTAGATTCAACCTTCTTTACGACTTGTTAAAATGCAGTAATTTAAGAACTGAACCTATTAATTTGCGAGGAGTAATCACCACTCTTTTTTTGTTGCCTATTTATTTTCCTCTCTCCATTATATTGTCAGTTCTGGAACCTTTGATTTGGAAAAGAGGAGGGTCGATAGAAATTTATGCTGAAAAAAATTAGCACCTCCGCTGTAAGTAATATTAGGGTATATTTTAACAACGAAATTTTTGAGTGTAAAACTCTCCATTAGGCATTAAAATGAATATTCGTTAATGTCTCATGATTCTTCAATGTGTTTTATATAAATTAATTTAGCGATATGGCAAAAGTTTTACTAGTAAATCCTTCATATGAAGCTAGTTACGGGGGTAGCAAGGCTTCCATCGTTAATCCTTTCTTCCCAACTCTGGGATTGGCTACAATTGCTGCAACTGCAAAACAAAATGGACATCAAGTAGAAATTCTCGACCTATGCTGGCGGCCCTACGACTACAAATTTATTCAATCTAGTATTAAGAAGTCCATGCCCGACATAGTCGGTATACACGCCACAACACCTCTGATGAATCAGTTAAAAGATATCAGCCTTATAGCCAAAGATATCTCCAAGAGTATTAGGGTTGTTGGTGGTGGTCCTCACCCAACCGCTCTACCTTTGGAAACAATGCAGGAATCAATGCTTGATATTATTTGCACTGGGGAGGCGGATTTCACGTTTGCTGATCTATGTGATGGTGGAGACTTATCTAAGGTCCAAGGTATTTATTTTCGTGATGGGGATCAAATTCATAGTACTGGGGTTCGCCAAGTTGTTGAAGATATCAATGAGCTTCCAATGCCAGCTTGGGAACTTTATCCACCTGGAGACTATAATAGAATTTCTAAACTTATCGCAAGAAACCCGCCCGTAGCTACAGTTGAGTTTTCTAGGGGGTGTGTATATCTTTGTGATTTTTGCGCAAGCAAGATGACAATGGCGCGCGGTTACCGAAAAAAATCTCCTGAACGCTGTGCTGAGGAAGTAAAATACATGCATTCGCTAGGGTTTCGCGAATTCTGGTTGGCTGACGATATTTTTACATCCGACCAGAACTGGGCTTATGAAGTTTCAGAAGCCATTGTCAAAACTGGAGTTGATGTGAAATGGACATGTTCTAACGGTATTCGTGTTGAAAGCGCAAATAAAGATTTATTCAAAATGATGAAAAAAGCAGGTTGTTACCGTGTTTCTTTTGGATTTGAAAGTGGAAATGATGATGTCTTAAAATCCTTTGGCAAAGGCGGACGGGCCACTGTGAAAGAAGGTCGAAGGGCCGTGCGCGAAGCGCAAAAGGCGGGAATTGAAGTCAATGGATTTTTTCTGCTCGGGTTGACCGGCGATACGGAGGAGACCATGAAAGATACTATCGAATTTGCCCGTTCGCTAGCGCCCATGGATTTGCTCAAATTCGGAATAGCTATTGCCTTCCCAGGAACAGATATGTTCAATAAATATGCAGCAAAAGGGCTGGTAAAATCATATAACTGGGATGACTACTTCGTATACACCAATCAGGATATGTTTGCCCACGAAAACCTTTCCTATGCGACCATACAAAACTATATGCAAAAAGCTTACAGACGGGCTATCACCTTCAATCCAAGATTTGCTCTGCAAAGATTATATAGAGCTATCGCTACAGGGGAATTGCTAAACGAAATCTATTATGCCATTAAATTTTTCACCAATCCTGTTTCCGCTAAGATTGAGTCGAATTATTATGGCAAAGATCGTTGGCCTGTATATGACTTTAAATCAAACCCACCTCAGAAACTCCCTTACCTTGAGCTTAAAAGTAACAAGTCATGACCTTCATGAAGGGGAGTGAAAAGTGATATTTTCTAAAAATAATATTTTGTTTAATCTTGATAAGGTTATAACCGCCACATTATTTATTTTTGTGGCGGCTTCTATTTTTTCAATAAGCATAACCCAAATAGCGGCCGGACTTGGTGGTTTGGCATGGGCAATAAAAA
>JAPYPM010000287.1 GCA_029937635.1 Nitrospinaceae bacterium | reverse complement strand
CATAGCAGGTACCATATCTTAATGGGTCTCGTTTTTGAAATATTGTCTCGAAATCTTCTTCTTTTAAAAAGGGCATATCGCATGCGGTTATCATCCACGCCTTATCGGGGAATCGCGCCATCAATGTCGCGAGCCCTCCCACCGGCCCCATTTGGATATGCTCGTCGTTGATACGCTCGACATTATTGATTTTTGCCAAAGAACCCATATCTAGATCGGCCCGCGAGGAAAGAAATACTTTATTGCAAAACTTGCTCAACACTTTGACCGCCTTCTCTGTTCCCGATATGCCATCGTAGGTTAGCGAAAACTTTGGTTTTCCCATTCGCTTGCTTTCACCTCCTACGAAAACAGCCCCATGCAACTCACTAGCGCATTTTTTAAAGTGACTTTTGACGAAATCAAAAATATTTTCTATTTCGTCTCTGTGAAATAAAGGAATATCTTGCCCTGAAAATTGTTGAGGTACTTTCCCTTGATAAATAAGTGCACGGATGCCCTTACTATCAGGTGGAATAGGTAGTTTGCCCTCGGCATCAAGAAATACAACTTTATTAAAAGGGGACTGCTTGTATCCTTCGATGAGAATGCAGTCGCAGCGCTCTAAGGCGTGTGTGATTGTGAGTTGTTTAAAGTCGTTATCGGCCAAAACTCCAAAGTGGGCTGAGTCATTGATTGCGACAATCCCGGCTCCCGCTTCACGGACTCGAGCGGTGTCTTTTCCCGTTTTATCCATTCTAAAACGGTGCGAATCGTGCTTGTAATAGCCAACTCGAATTTTTTCTTCTCGGAAGCGTGTTACAAGCTTCTCAACAAGAGTGGTTTTACCAACACCAGAAAATCCCGCGAAGCACAAAAACGGAGTTTTAAACTGTTCCCAGTAGCCGTCCATTAGACTCGTATGTCAAATTATTAAAAACCCCAAGCGTTCTGATCTATGGAACAGAAATCAAGTAGAGCTTTTATATAAGTAGTTAAAAAAATTAGATTTAGCTATTATTTCTTATCATTTCTCAACTGTCAACCGTTTATGTGATCCGGTTTTGAAACATATTTCGAAACAGAAACAGGGTTATTATTTTTCCGTAAAGACCTACGGGCGCATTTTAAAAAACACTTATAATATTTAAGATTGACCGTGTTCTTGAACAAAATATCAATAGTTTGCCAGGTGCCAAAGAGTATAAATCTATAGCAAAAAACCAATACAGTACTTTTGTAAGAAGATTATTTTGTGTTTAATAATAGACCAATGTCAAACTAGTTCACTTTGTATCAAAAAAGGCAAACGCCTTGGTTTTGTCTGATAAAAATTTAATTACTAATGAGTTTTAGAATTTTTTCATTTCATAGAGGGGGTACTTATTGTTAAAATCGTCAGGCAGGCAATCACAGCTGTTCTAGACTTAATAGTCTATCTCCTTAAAGTCCAGTTTTTTTGAACTTTTTAAATTCCTCTAATTCGTCAACTGACTTTCTTTTAAAGTTCTATGCTCTGGCAAATAAAATCACAAATTAACACTTCAAAGGGTTTGATTTTACTAGTTTTTTTGGCTATTTCTTTGCGACTACCTACGCTTGGGAGTGTCCTTGCAGGTGATGAGGCGACAACTTTTCTCATGCACTCGGGGTCTTCCTGGGGGAGTTTGTTTCTAAGCTATATGGGGCCCAATCAACACACGCTATTTTCAGCTTTGTCAAATTGGATGATTAAAATATTTGGTTACAGCGAGATAGCTTTTCGCCTGCCGGCAATTATGGCGGGATCTTTGGCTGTGCCACTTACTGTTTTGATCGGGAAACGCTTAACAGGATCAACAACAGTAGGTTGGATTGCAGGAATTTTGATGGTTTTTTCAGCGTCGAGCATTATTTGGTCTCAAGTCGGGCGTGGATATACTCTAACCATATGTCTTTCCTTAGCGGTGATTTTCTTTGCCTTTAAATTAGAAGATGATTGGTCACGTTGGAGTTGGAGGTGTGGACTTGTTGTATCCGGTTTGGCGATGGTCTTGACTCTCCCGAGCAACGTTTATTTTCTTCTCGGGTGCGCGATCGCTTTTTTGGTTCGCTTTAACATGACAACCAAAATAAAGACATCTTATTTTAAGGATAAGGCGAGGAGTTTAGTCCCTTGGGCGATTTTATTTTCGCTGGTCTTGATTTACTTTTTACTTAACTTCGCGGACTTGCAGCGCGGGGTAAAAATATTTAGAGATTACGCACGTTTACTTGAAGGGCTGAAAAGCCTTGCTGTCACCCCAGACCGTATTGTAGATATATTTGCACACTTGATATCACCCTGGGGAATTTGGGCATACTTATTATTTTTTATTGGATGGGGGGCTTTGAAGGGGACACGTCCTCTCCAACTTTTTTTTATACTGGTCGTCCCCATCGGCTTTGCTTTTTCGGCCGGGCTTTTGGGGCCGCCAAGGGCCTATGTATACTGGTTGCCTCTGGTGTTAATTCTGATGGCAAATGGAATTTTGGTTTTGAGCCGAGTTTTGAGTGACCAGTCTAAATGGTTGCACATGAAAAAACTTTCAGTTGCTTTAGTTGCAGTCGGGATCCTTTGGCCGTCGGTCACGAATCTTATGGATTATTATCCATCTCGAATGGGAAAGGCTTACGCCTCGATCAAAGAAGCCAAACAGATGAGCGAGTATATAGCGAGAGAAACGACTCCTAATCAAATGGTTGTATTTCCATTTCATGATAGGGTGTTGCGTTTCTTTGTTGAGAAGCAGATTTCAGAGAGAATGTCTCAGATCTTCATAGAAGAAAGCTTAGATGGGTTGATTTTTATTGGGCATAAAGATATCCCTCCTAAAAACATACCCTTAGTAGGTTTGGTTAAATCTTCTTCCCTGTCTGACGATTCATTTGTCTTAGTGCAGGAGGTCGGAGACCTTCGAGTTTATAAGCTGGACGTTCAAGTGGTACCGCTGTTTGCTACTGGTAGTGCCGCTGATGTCCATTTGCGATTCGATTTGGAAAAACATTCAAGTCTTAAGGTTAGGACTATGCCTTCACCTTGGACTGGAGATCGTCAAATGGTGGTTATTCAAAAAAAAGATGAAGCCGATATCCTATTTAAATCACATCAATCCAAGTTGGTGACAAATGAAGGTAAAGCAGGTTATCTATTGTCGGTGTTTGGTAG
>JAPYPM010000286.1 GCA_029937635.1 Nitrospinaceae bacterium | reverse complement strand
GGTCCTTGCCTTTTCGAACAGCCTGATCAAACGGCAGATATTCCAATCCATGAAGGGGGTTCTGCGCCACCATGGTTCGCATGGGCCAAAATGGAGCAATTGTCTCACTGGCGTTTAATACCATTTGCCGAATCTGATCACGGTCTTCTGAGGAAAAGGGCTTTGCCGAAATAGTATTCATATAGAAGAATTTACCTCTCGCATCAAGGTCCTTATCGTATTTAGAATTGATGAGAAAGCTTCACTCAGTTCACTTTTGTTTTCTGTATCTTTATTTTTCATCATAAAGCAGCTCTAGCATTATGTAGGATTAGTTGATTGGTTAAGTTTGCTTGCGCCTAATTATGAGTGGTCAAATGTGGACTTTATAAATTGCTTTCAGTCATTTTTTAATTAGCTGGATTAGATCATTCACTTTTCGATGCTTTTCAATAGAGTGTCGCAGGTGCTTACTAGTGAAAACTTTGTACACGTTTCTCCTTCCATCACGAATGTGCTCCAAATATCCGTCAGCTTCCAGCTTAACGATAATGTGTTGAACTGCTCGCTCTGTGATTCCAACTTCCACTGCAATGTCCCGCATTCGTTCAGACGGGTTTTTGGCCAAGCACAACAGAACGTGCGCATGATTCGTTAAAAAAGTCCAAGATGGGCTGGCTATTTTTGCTTCTGTCATACTTGGTCCTATCAAGAATATGAGTTGTTTCTCAAAGTTTAACTTATGCTACTAAAATATATGAAATAAAATACACGAAATAGATTTCATTAGTCAATAGATTGTTTAAGAATTCACCTATAATCAAACCCATAGACTCTATTTAACGGGCCGTCTTCCCAAGGCGAGATAGATGATGGAGCTATTCATCCTGACCCAAATGCCATCGACATAAGTATGATCCATTAACGTATTGCAATATTAGGGGTAAACACCGGGAAATACTTGCCTCGTCATCATTCAAATAATTGGAATAACTAAATTTGGCTAGAACCATCGCGGCATCTCCAACACAAGTTATGTCATGGTCACAAGTAAGGTTAATTTAGGGATTCCAATTGAGATTGGAGCAGATTAGGTAGGGTTTGACTTCTTGTTCGTCGAAAGATCTAAGAGAGATCCAGCTTATATATAAATATTTGAAAAATTTTCAATCGTTTGATAGTTAAGAGTTACTTTTCTTTGGGAAGGATTTCTTGACGATATAAAAAACATCCCCCCATTCGTGCAAGCGCCCCGCTTTAGCTCCAGCACGATCTCCCATTCCAAAATAGAAATCAGCTCTCCCAGTCCCACGAATTGCATTACCAGTATCTTGATCTACTACGAACCGAGAAAAGTTTTCCCATTTAATGATTTCGTTTTTGTCATCGAGAATAGGTTTACGTAACTTTACGAAGGCGAGACCTCCTGCTGGGTAAACTTTTTTATCAGTAGCTATGGATCGACCTCCTAAGAGTTCCCCCCCCCCAGAACCACGTGGATTGCCTTCATTTGCTAGTTTAAAAAAGATATATCGTTTGTTATGGTATAAATATTTTTCGATATCTTCTGGATATTCTCTAAAGTATTTCTTGATTCCTTGCATTGACCCTTGCGCGATGTCAATGGCTCCATCTTTGATCATGCGTTTACCTAGACCGCCAAACTTATAATTGTTGACTCCGGCAAAGTGTGCACCGACTGATGTTCCATCAAGAAAAAGGAGTTGTCCCGACCCTTGAATATGTAAAAAAAATCGATCAACATCATTCTCAAGCCAAGCAATTTCTAGTCCTCGGCCTTTAAGGACTCCATCCCCATCGATTTGCTTACGTGTGTAATTGCGCCATGTCTCAGAATTCGGTGCAGGCGATCCTTGAATTTCATAGCTTTTGCTGTGTCCAATAAGCTGAGGTCTTGTAGAAGATTCCGGGATTTTATAAATTGGATATCGGTATTTTTTAGTTCTTACCCGACTGGCTTGCATCACCGGTGCATAGTATCCCGTAAAAAGAACCTGTTTACGACTCCCCTTGCCTACACGATGAATAACAAACTCCTCGCGGAGACGCTGGCTAAACTCTATAGGTGAAAGGTTTTCATTTGTTAAACTCAAAAAAGATGTAAGCGTTTCTTTTAACCATCCGTTTGTTACCATGAGGTCACCCAAACGTACTATTTTTGTTGGGTCGGTAAATTCCATTGTTTTTAATTGATTTAGAATCACCTGCCTGAGGGATGCCAAGTCTAGATCATCAATAAAAACTTTAGGTATTTTGAAAGAATTTTTTGAAAGCAAAGAGTGGGATTTGGATGATTGAGATTCAGGAATTACTGCCTTAGGAGCTATCCGCTTTTCTCGGTACCAAAAAGCAGGGTTTTTGCTAGTTGGCCATTGTTTTGAGAGGTTAGGCTTTTTTGCACGTTGAGATTTGTAGATTTGCTCTATGCTTCTTCCCGAAGAATTATCTGGTTTTGGCTTAAATATAGAGCAAGATGTGAAAATTAGAGGAGCTGCAAACACCGTTATTAAGAAAATGTTTATACTTCTTGGCCGCTCATCAGAAGGAAGTCTTTGTGTTTGGTCAAAATTAATTAGCATTTCTAGCTTACCTGCCTAAAAGGAGGGTCCTGGGTAGTATTAAACTGATATATAATGACTTCATTTATTTCAATTCGATTATATTTCAAATTTAACGCATATAAACTTTAGCTATTCATTTTATCCAATGCCATGTTGGCTAGCAGATCGCAACGTTCGTTTTCTGTATGCCCTTGGTGGCCCCGAACCCATTTCCAAGAAATTTTATGTGTTTTACTTAGTTGTTCGAGTTCTACCCAGATGTCTTTATTTTTTACAGGATGCTTAGCTGCAGTGACCCAATTTTTTTTAATCCATCCTTTGATCCATTGAGTCAT
Organism: Nitrospinaceae bacterium; assembly: GCA_029937635.1. GTDB lineage: Bacteria > Nitrospinota > Nitrospinia > Nitrospinales > VA-1 > Nitromaritima. The sequence goes on along the minus strand of JAPYPM010000286.1, from coordinate 292 downwards.
TCCCTTCACTAAATATTGAGAATCGGAAGTCAGAACTACTTCGGAAGGTTCCGTCAATTGTTTCAAGGCAACGACCGCTGCGGTGAGCTCCATGATATTATTGGTCGTGCGTTCTGCGGAGCCACTAATCTCATTTTCTTGTCCATTGGTTCTAATTATAGAACCATAACCCCCAGGGCCAGGGTTTCCTCTACATGCCCCATCAGTAAAAATTTCGACTTTTTGCATAGTTAATTGGCAGGGGGAACATTTATAGTGCTAGTAAGTTAGTCCTTTTAATTACAAGGAGTAA
>JAPYPM010000285.1 GCA_029937635.1 Nitrospinaceae bacterium | reverse complement strand
CAGTCTATCTTCTATTAATATTGAGGTTGCCCGGCAAGCTGATATTTCGCTTCGGATTATTTAATTTGGTCACTTTAATAGTTCTTCTTGGCTGGAAAGTGACTCTTGTGGCGCTGGGGTTTGTCGTTTTGGTCTGGACTATCTTAACCTTGTTCAAAAATAAATTAAATCTGCTCAGTCGATATTTAATGTTTCTGAGTTTTTTTCCTGCGCTTCTTTTTTTATTTTCACTTCACAAATTAAATCTAGCTAATACAGAATTTTCTATCCAATTAAAACAGGTCGCTCCGTGGTTTCCTGTTGAAGCTTTGCTTCTATTTTTTACAACTTTATCATTTTCTTATATTTTTGTCAGGTGTATTGACCTAGCGCGCTCATGTATTTTTGGAAATACTCCGTTGGTTGATCCTATTTCTCTTATGGGATACTTGATGCCATTTCATATGCTAGTAGCAGGTCCGGTTAATATTTATGATGAGCATGTTCGAGTTAATGACAGTAATCCCCCTCCCATGACTCCGAGTAAAGTATTACTTATAATTAATGAAATCACTACAGGTCTTTTTTACAAATTTGTTCTTTCAGAAGGAATTAGGATTTATTTTTATGGGCTTAACGGAAACATTTCTACAACCGAATTATTTGATCCCTTTATACTAGTGGTTTATGTGTTTTTTGATTTTTGCGGGTACTCAAAAATAGCAAGAGGAATGGGCCTTCTTTATGGGATTCCAACTCCTGTGAATTTTAATGCTCCATTTTTGGCGACATCGGTGACAGAGCTTTTCACACGCTGGCATATGTCAATGGGTCAATTTATAAGAAGTAATTTTTTCACACCAATTCAGCTGCAACTAGTCCGAAGAGTTGGTGTAAGGTGGTCTTCTGCTGCAAGTGTTATTACTTTGATAATCTCATTTGGTTTTGTAGGGCTCTGGCATAGATTTAGTTGGACTTGGTTTTTGTGGGGAGTCGCTATGGGAATTCTAATGGCTGGAGAAAAATTCATACTTACCTTTCTAATTAAGAATAAATGGAATATAAAGGGGAATGTTAAAATTTTGATCGACAATCTTGGAAGAGTGTACGTATTTTCCATACTTGCTTTGACCGTTTATTATACAGCTAAGGAGACATTTCCAGAATGAACAAAGATCAAATTTTACTTTACCCTGAAAATAAAGTTGATTTAACTACTATAGAAACTATTACCTTATTGATCTGGATTTTTTTTAAGCTTACTCTTTTGGCGTCAATGGTAAACAAAGGAGCAGCAGAGTTTATATATGCCGGATTCTGATACTTCAAAGAAAAAAATATCTGTAAGTATAGCCATAATAGTGGGTGTTGTGTTGTTTTACATGGGAGTTCTTTATCTTGCGGATAAATTTACAGGCTCTCTTAATCTAGCTCATTTCCTGAACTCCAAAAAAACTATGGATAACCATCGAAAGGAGCTTATGGAAAAAATTCAGCGTGATTTTCATTTTAAAAATGTTAACGCTGAAGAATATGTAAAAGAAGTCGAACAAATAATCACTATGGAGAAAAAAAGAAACCTAGGGGAATGGGTGTCTTTTAAATCATTTACCCCAAATATATCAGGAGCATATATAACTACTAACGATTATGGAATGAGATCAAGGTTTAATCTCAGAGAAATGGTTCAACGTGCACGAAGCAATCGTAGGGAGGGTATACGTAATGTCATTATTTTAGGAGGTTCTGTTGCATTTGGATACGGCGCAGTTAACGACAAACAAACCATTTCCAGTATTTTGAATGATATTCTGAGAGAAGACAAGTATGAAGTTTTTAATCTAGCTCAAGGCGGTTTTACTAGTTTTATGGATCTTTTTTCTCTAAGTACAATTGGGCTATATCTCGAGCCTGATATTATTATCGTTATGGAAGGGTATGCAGACACTTACCATCTGCTCTATGATTCAAAAGGAGGTGAACTTGCCTGGGGATTGTTTAGCCAATCAGATGAAAAGTTTAATTCACAATTCGCATTTAGTTTTCATTATCAGAACTTGGACGCAATACTGCGGTTGGGGACTCATAAAAATCGCCAAGTGATCCTCGCTCTCCAACCTTTAAGTGGTTTTGAAAATAACAGCACTATTGAGAATGAAAAAATAAAAAAGATGTGGCCTTTTTATCCGCGGATTCGTGAAATAATGCGATTAGCGGCTGAAAATAATAATGCCGAATTTCTTGATTTGTCAGTAATTTTCAAAGATGAAAAAAAATCTAGTGTCAATTTTTTTGATAAGGCGCATCTTACGGGGACAGGGCAGAAAAAAGTAGCGATGATTTTTGCGGAAGCAATTAAAAGTATTGGTGCAAAAAGATCGCAACATGCGGATTATTTTCAGTTAAGAAGGGAGTCAATTCAAAGTATTTTGATGGAGGATTTTTTCGGAAAATATAAAACGGTTGAGGACTATTAATTCGAGTTTCTTGAAATTAGTTTGTGCTATTAAAAAAATACTACTTGTTTTTAGTTGCCGTTTCTAAAAGTTGCTAAAGAGTAAAATGAATTAATCAGCACTATAAAAGGAGATTTTTAAGAGTGAAAAATTTTTTAAACTTTCTGAAAGAGTATAAAAAAGTTTTTTTGATTCCCTTGGTCTTAATGGTTGTTATTACTTTTATTATATTTATTTTATCGTCCCTGGGGACAGAATCTAATTTTAAATATTTAGGTTGAGTTTTAAGGCGAAAAATCTTCCACTGTTAAATTTTAGCTGCAATCAAACGGCCTAATATTTTTCTTGATAGCATTCACTCTTTTGGTGAGTTCCTTAATGTCTCCCTGGTAGTTCTGCGTGTATTCTTTTTGCTTGGTTTCTTGTGTAGTGTGGTACTGGTCAATATTTTTAGAGTTTATTTGTATTCCAAAATCCTCTGGAACTGTTCGTTTGATTTGTTTAAAACCAAAAATTCGATCCTGGATTAAGTCCCCCAAATTTTTGTTGTAATGCCCAATATCCCAGTACCAGTGCATAGGACGATTAGACTCCTCGGCGGGGGGAATTTCTGTCATAGTTATCGAATTATAACCCCCAAAGTCCCATAATGGAAAAGCGTCACCTTCAGAGTATTTACTATTAACATCCTCGACTAAGTTAATTAATTCCTTACGCCAGTTTTTATAGTCTTCCGTCATTCCCAAAATTCTCAGTACTTCCAACAAATAAACGTGCGTTGGTT
>JAPYPM010000284.1 GCA_029937635.1 Nitrospinaceae bacterium | reverse complement strand
CCATGACTTCACTTATATTATGGCTTGGAAATGAACAAGCCATTCCTACAGCTATTCCCGAGGAGCCATTAATTAGTAAATTAGGGACTCTTGAAGGAAGAACGACAGGTTCTTTAATTGTGTTGTCGTAGTTAGCCTTATACTCTACCGTTTCTTTTTTGAGGTCGTTGAGGATATATGAGGTGATTGCAGTCAACTTACCTTCTGTATAGCGATAAGCTGCAGGTGCATCTCCATCGACCGACCCAAAGTTTCCCTTGCCATCTACCAGAGGGTAGCGCATAGAGAAGTCTTGCGCCATCCGCACCATTGATTCATAAGTTGATGCATCACCATGAGGATGGTATTTACCAAGAACTTCGCCTATTATCTTCGCAGATTTTACAGGTTTTGCTGTAGCATTGAGTCCTATACTTTCCATTGCGAAAAGAATACGCCTATGAATTGGTTTGAGGCCATCTCTTACATCTGGGAGCGAGCGAGAAACAATGGTTGAAAGAGCGTAGGTTAAAAATCGGCTCTCAAGTTCCAACTGTAAATCGGACTCTTTTTCGTTATTCATGGTTTAATTATTTGTTGTCTTTATACAACTATATAAATGAAGAAAATTAATTGAAGAGTTACTTGTATCTCGTTTTTTAGGAAAAAATAATAAAGCTCTAAAACCTCTATTAAATAGGTTAGAGTCTTCTGTGTCTCCTTTAAGATTGAGCTGTTATCATGTTTATATAATCAATATATAGTGTTTCTTTTTGCAGTTTATACAATATATAGATTTTTAAGACAAGAAAAAACAATATGTAACATCATGCTTTACACTGGAATTAATTCGAGGCAGTAACAGGATGATGGAGTATGTATTAAAACTTTTGGGGGGAACACATCGAAAAAATATCTATTAGCTAGCTAATTAGGTATTCTAATTACATATAGTATTAATGTGTTAGTGTATTCATACTCTCTACTAAAAGATTTCTAGCTTAAGATAATAAAGGAGTTTCATATACTTATGTCAGATCAAGATTTGCAGGTCAGTGTTATTGCTGAATTAAAAACCGTAATAGATCCAGATTTACATAAGGATATTGTAACCCTAGGATTTGTGAAAAATATGAATGTTGAGGATGGTAAGGTTAAATTTCAGGTCGAACTGACCACCCCAGCATGTCCTGTTAAAGAACAGTTAAAAACCGAATGCGAAACAAAGGTTAGTGCAATAAAAGGGGTAAAGAGTGCTGATGTGGAAATGACCGCAGTTGTTCGAGCTGCAGAGCATAGCCAGCCAATTTTAACAGATGTAAAAAATATTATTGCAGTGGCTAGCGGTAAAGGAGGAGTTGGTAAGTCTACAGTCAGCACTAACTTAGCTATGGCTTTACAGATGAGTGGAGCGAAGGTAGGGCTGATGGATGCTGATATTTACGGCCCTAGTATACCTCAGATGCTAGGAATTCCTATTACACCACCTAAAGGCGGTGCTGATAATAAATTTTATCCTCACGAGCAATATGGACTTAAAGTAGTCTCTGCGGCGTTTCTTCAGAAAGAGGGTGTGCCTCTTATGCTAAGAGGACCGATGTTGGGAGGAATTATCCAACAATTCCTGCAGAATGTTGAGTGGGGCGAACTTGATTATTTGGTGATTGATCTTCCTCCCGGAACAGGAGATGTTCAGCTTACACTCACTCAGAGAGCTCCGATTTCTGGTGCTGTGGTTGTAACAACACCACAGGAAGTTAGTTTGATTGACGCTGCAAAGGGAGTAAAAATGTTTGAAACTGTGAAAGTTCCTCTTTTAGGAATTGTTGAAAACATGAGCCATTTTATCTGTGATGGCTGTGATAAAAAACACTATATTTTTAAATCTGGTGGTGGAAATGCATTGGCAGAAAAATTCAAAATTCCTTTTTTGACCGAAATACCATTGATGGGTGGGGTTGTGGACGGTGGAGACAAAGGTGTTCCTGTTATTATGTCAGACCCTACCTCTCCAGCTTCAAAAGCCTATAAGGAATTAGCAGGGCAGGTTGCAGCACAATTGAGTATTCTACATGCTAATAAGGGCAAGCCAGCATCATCTTTTGAACTTGCTTGGGAGGGTTGAGTCTATGACTGATGAAAAACCCTCTGGGAGTAATAACCTCGCGCCAAAAAATATAAAGCAGATTGATCCGACCAATCTAGGGATCACTTGGACTGACGGACACGAGTCAGTCTATAGTGTCAGGCACCTACGTGAGAGCTGTCCTTGTGCGAATTGTATTGACGAGTGGACAGGTGAAAAAAGACTAGACCCCAATTCAATACCTGATAATATTCGCCCTACTAAATTGCATTCTGTAGGGCTTTACGCAATACAGTTTTCTTGGACGGATGGGCATGATACTGGTCTTTATTCACATGACTTAATGAGAAAACTGTGTCAGTGTGTGGTGTGTCAATAGATATCAAGTACCGTTTTTATTTTTGTATTATCAATTAAATATATATTGCATGCTTCAGAGCAAAGAGGGCTGAAAATGTATAACCCACAGGTCAAATTTTCATACAAAGAAGAATTTTGCAGTCATGATAATGCAGTAACCCTTGACTACGATATTGGGATAGAGCACTGCCCATTTTGTGGGGCATTGGGCCATTATAATGGTGATATAGACAAAATTGAATGGACGTTGCCAGAATACCTGAAAAAACAAGAATGCAACTAAAACCTAAACATTTTTTTATACAGAATTAAAAAAGTTCCAAGTAAGTTTTTAAAAAATATTGAGAGCGTATCCCCTCCCCACATTTTTTAAACCATTTCTTTAGATATTACTAAATCTTTTAAAACTTATATTTTCTAAACTACATTCCCACTTTCTCTCGAACTTCATCCATTAGTTTAGCGTCAATTACAGTAACACCTTTTTCTTTAGCGAAAGTAAGCACAGTCTTCTTTGCCATATTACGTACGAAGAAAGGCACTTTTTGAATGCGTTGTTTAGCTTCTTCGGTCCACTCAACATCTTCCTCGGTAGGAGCTCCTTTTTTTAATTCTTCTTTTCCTCCAGCGAGTGCTCCTGCCATAACACCCATAGGAGCAGCTGTTGCTTCAGCTGCGGTTCCTCCCATTTGGACCCCAAGCTTGCTAACAAATTCAGTTTCAAATTTATTGGTTAGCATGGCAATTGAATGACCGCATTTTTTACATTTAAATTTCATTGCGAGATTCTTTTTTTCCTCA
>JAPYPM010000283.1 GCA_029937635.1 Nitrospinaceae bacterium | reverse complement strand
AACTGCCTCTTCTAGCGATTGATCTAAACCCGCTGAATATAGTTTCATCGATTCCGTATAAAATTCTTTAACCGTGGATTTTTTCTGGGAAAAAAACTTTGGATAACTGTGGTTCTAAAATCTGTAAAAATTAAATTTTTATTTCAATCTTAATTTTATCTGGGCTAGAATAGTCGATGCTGAAATTCCTCCATGCCCGTCATGTTCTGTTGTGTTTTTTTCTGATTCTCGTAGGGTGTGGTGAGCAAGAGGATGTTACAGAAAATCCCGCAGACCGAAGCAAAGTAGTCGCTCCCCGGACATTGAGGCAACAGGCTATCGACAAACAAGGAATGGGGACGATTTTGATCAGAGACCCCACTGTATATATCTCAACAAGACTCTTGCGTTATGCCCCAGAGGTGTTGGCGTACAAAAGGACCATTGAAATTGGCTCGGAACACACCAATGCGCGCATGGGCTTGGGTGCGGTCTATGCTAAGTCCGTCTTGAACGATCTAGCGCTGGAGAAATACCGGAAGATCGCGAAAGAGAACTTAGGTAACGCGGATATACACTTCAAGGTTGCACTGGAATACTGGTATCAGCAACGAATCCCCCAGGCGATAGACTATTACCAGAAAACGATTGCGATTAATCCTAAACATCTACAGGCGCATTTGAACCTGGCAAGTATTTACGAACAGATGAAAGAATGTAACAAGGCTTTCAGAGAGGTTACAATATCACGGAAATTAGATAAAGAAACCCAACCATCAAGCCGTATCCATTGCTGAGCGTGAGCTGACTTTCTTTAAAGGCAAGATGAATTTAACGGCTGAAGAAATGAAGCGGAGGACCGAATCGCCTTTAGAATGATTTCTCCTGTCAGTGGAGGGTAGATCTACCTAGGTTGATCGCTACAGGTCCTTCTGGTTGCAAACTTTCATGATCACAGAGTAATCTCAAAAGTTTTTTTTACTCAAGTAACTATTTAATTAGCAGGGAGGAAATGATGACAGTTAGGCGTACGTTTATATTGATTTTTGGGTTGGTCCTTGTTTCTATCATTGCCAAAAATCTGGTTTGGTACCTGAATCCATCCTTCCGACTTCATAGAGCAGGGTATGATTTTGATTACTCAACACTAAACTATATCCAATTTTTTATTCTGTTTCTGATCCCAAGTATTGCCGCAGTTTTTCTATACCGCGCAGACTTTAAAATAATTAATAATTTTTATAATAGAACTGCGGGAGCAGTCAAAAAATTATTTTTGGCTGGAAGTAAAAATCAGGAAGCGGTTCTTGTTATCGCGGTTACTGTGTTTTGGATTTTCAATCTGATGGAGTACGCATTTTTTCGTACCTTGATAGAAAATAAAAACCCATTTGACCTCCCATTCGACACCTTTCACGAGGGTTTAAAGCTCGGGTCGCTTTATAATTTTTTAAACAATGACCAAGGGCTCAATCAGATGTTTATACACGGGTATTTTCTAGACATTTTGACCCCTTATCTTGCCTATTTGATTGCCCCGGAAAACCATGGGGTAATGGGATACAGGGTGCTGTTCACTCTGGAAACCCTACTATGTTGGCTCGGATCAATCTGGATAATCTGGGAAATTGTAAATTTCACAACCGAACAAGAAAATAAAATTCTTCCTAAGATACAATTTATTTTATTCAGCATAGTCTTTGTTGCTTGTAATGGATCATTTCTCATATTGGAATATCAAGTAGGTTTTATGCTTTTGCAATTGGGTTTGGTTTTGCATTTTTTAAGGAAAGTCACCTATTCAGATTCTTCTCCAAAGTTTATCTTGGTTGTATCCTTTATTATTGGTCTGTCTGTGCCACTAGGACTTCTGTATGCCACTAAATATGGGATGATTTTCAACGTTGTTTTTGTCCTTGCCATATTTCTTCTATTTTTTCATGAGCAATATAAATTATTTTTGCTTGGTTCCTCGCTGGGCGCTACTTTTTTTGGAACTATTGCATGTTTGATGTTGGGGTGGGAGCAGGTGCTAGAAATAGGGAAGACGTTTGTGTATCTGCTAGAATTTTTTTACGCTCGGTTTACAATGCCTTTTATTAGCGATGCCAATGAACATTACCTTTGGATTCCTCAACTTGTGATAGGAATTTTAATTATTTGTGGGATTCAAATTATTGTCAACTTCAAGCAGTCAAAAAACTTTCAAAGCTTTATCCGGGAAAATACCCACCTTATAATTCTGCTATCTTTATCTATAATGGTTTCAAAAATAGCCTTGGATTTCAGTGATAAAACGCACTTTAGAACAATAGCGCCTGTTAGTCTTTTTTTATTATTTGCTTCAACTGCAGGGTGGATGAACAGGTTGGATGAATTAAGATATCTCATCATTCAATCCTATACAACCCATAAAACAACATGCGTTCTTGTTTTTATTTTTCTTCTTTTTATCAACATGCACCCCAAAGAGGCTTTCCGGCATGTCAAACCTTACTGGAAACAGATATCAACTACCGACGAGGAAATCCTTGCCAGAAAAGGATACAGCTATCTTATGGCGGTAGAGGAAATGCGTCCCGAGATTAAAAATATGGAATGCTTTTATACCTTAACCTCTGAAAGCGGTTGGTACTACTTCTTCAAAAAACCCAGTTGTTCAAGATATCATTCATTGGTCTTTGCCATAGGCAAGGCCGCTACCGATGAAATTATTGATGCATTGCGCAGTAAACATCCTGAAGTGATTCTCTTCTCTAATTATCGTTCCTTCAGATCCTTTGATGGTTCTCGTTCACACCCAGAACTTTATAAATTTATTTACAAGAATTATAGGCCTTATAAATTGGTGGGGAATCACTGGTTTTGGAAAAGATCCTCTGGAGGAATAGCAGGAGCTCAGGTTACTAAATTGGATATTACAAGTAGTATTACAAACTTGATATATGATAGTTTTCAAGGAGTTGTTATTCTGGAAGGGATTTTGAACCTGAAAAGTATCTACAACATTGATAGCATATATATAACCCCAAGCGATCATAAAACTCCCTTAACGACATCTATTTATGACAACATGATTCGTGTTAAGTCAGGTTTTTTAGAAATCCCATGGTCCATTGAGATTCTTATGACTAATGTTTTACCTGAAACAAAGAGTTTCCAACTTTGGGGGTATTCCAGCGGTAACCACGAGAGGATAAAAATTGGGGAGGAATTTACGCTCGACCATTCCAAAATAAATATTGGAAACA
>JAPYPM010000282.1 GCA_029937635.1 Nitrospinaceae bacterium | reverse complement strand
GAGTGGGAGGTTGTAAAATCGTCCAAAAAAAAAGATTTCATGTCTCCGTTTCGGCCATTAACGAAAGAAGAGAGAGGATTGTTTCAAGAAACAATAGATCGGTATTATGATCGTTTTGTGGATTTAGTTGTTTTGAATCGAGACGGGCTGGATGTAAAGGAAGTCAGAGCATTAGCTGACGGTAGAGTTTATAATGCTCGTCAGGCTTTAAATAACCACCTTGTGGATTCAATTGGCTACTTAAAAGATTTAGTTGAGCTTGCAAAAAAAGAATTAGATCAACCTAATTTAAAGGTTGTGACCTATAGTCGCCCAAGGGAGTATAAGTCTAATTATTATTCTTCGATTGGGTCAACCCCTAAAATCAATTTAATTAACCTGGATCTAGGGTTTGACTGGAACCAAATTTCACCACAATTTCTATTTTTATGGGGGCAATAGAATAAATATACAATAGTCAGAAAGTCTGAGCTTAGCTTTTTATATTGAGAATCCTTCCGCATAAAATTTTTCTATTAAGTTGGAGTTGTTTGAAATGGGCCCTCAAGAAGACCCCCACCTAAATTATTCTGAAGAGTTATGGTTTGAATGGTTTCTAGACGGTATCTTTAACAGAGATATTGATGCTGCAGGGAGAATACCAATAGTACATTACTTACTCGACTTGAATGTTTTAGAACCTAATGGTATCGGAACATTTAAACTCTCAAGATTAAATGATGGACAGTCTAGTCAAGAAGTAAAAAAAATGTTAGTAGACTTTTTAAGCAATATGGGAAAAACAGAGAAAGGCTTTGCTCTTGTTTATTTTTTGTCTAATACTTCTGCTAAAGAACTACCTCTTTTAATAACAGAAGAACAGACTACAAATATTAAAAGAAAAAATATTTTCAATAAGAATTATTTGCCCGGTGATAAAAAATCAAGTGATCTCAGTAATTTGCAAATTGTTAAAAAATGGGGGAGTCAGTTGCGTCCATTTCTTGATATTGAACAAAAAACGATTGCACGTTTAAGAAGTGACTTTACTAGTCAAGAAGATGCTCAATGGCTATTCAGTTACATTTTAAATAAAATTAAGAAAAAATCTCCTGCTAAGAAGTGGGAACAACTTAGCCGTAAACGCCATCGTTAAAAAATATCGCGGTATTTTTATTATCAACTTAGTAAGAGAGTAATAAATGAGTAAATCGCATCTTGTTGTTCTTGGTGCTGGACCCGGTGGCTATTCCGCTGCCTTTCACGCAGCTGATCAAGGATATAAAGTCACTCTTGTAGATGCAAGTCCTAAACTAGGGGGTGTTTGTCTGCATAGTGGTTGTATTCCGTCAAAAGCACTTCTCCATATTGCAGGATTATTGGCAGAAACAAAACAAGTAAAGGGCAGGGGAATTGATTTTGATGATCCAAGGATTGACTTAAAACGCTTAAATAAATGGAAAGACGAAATTATTTCGAATTTTTCAGGTGGATTGGATTTGCTATCCAAACAACGAGGTATTAATTATGTGACTGGACGGGGAGTTTTTGTTGACTCTAATACTATAAAAACTTCTGAAGGTCATTTGATAAGATTTGATCTCTGTATAATTGCCACTGGCTCACGACCTGTTGTTCCTAGTCAATTTAGTGTTAGTAAAGCAGTGATAATGGATTCGACAGAAGCGCTTAAATTGACTTCAATTCCAAAAAAATTGCTCATTGTAGGTGGCGGCTATATAGGTTTAGAGATGGGCACAGTTTATTCAGCATTAGGTAGTAGCGTTACCATGGTTGAAATTAAAGATAGATTATTGCCTGACGTTGACCGTGATTTGGTTCGTCCATTGCAAAATAAGTTATCTAGTGAATTTGAGTCTATATATCTTGATACAGCGGTAGTATCAATTCGCGAAGTTGGGGGGTTAGGTTATGTCACAATGGCTTCCTCGAAAGAGTCTAAAGAGGAAAAATTTGACCGTGTACTTATGTCAGTAGGGCGTCGACCAAATACAGATAAAATAAGGCTTGGAAACACCAAAGTTAAACTGGATAGTAATGGTTTTGTTAAAGTTGACTTTAAAGGACAGACTTCTGATCCTGCAATTCTTGCAATAGGAGATATTTCAGGAGAACCCATGCTTGCGCATAAGGCATCCTATGAAGCCCGTATTGCCATTGATGGTCTTAAGGGAAAGAAGGTGACTTCTAATAATGCTATCATTCCAGCCGTCGTATTTACTGACCCAGAAATTGCCTGGTGTGGATTAACAGAATCAGAAGCTAAAATGAAGAATCTTGATTTTCAAGTGGCAAAGTTTCCATGGAGAGCTTCGGGTAGAGCTCATACTTTGGGTCGAACTGAAGGGTTCACTAAGTTAATCTTACAACCTGAATCAAAGCGTTTGCTTGGTGTAGGAATCGTGGGTTATGGAGCTGGTGAACTAATTGCGGAGGGAGTTCTTGCTATTAATATGGGAGCCAAAGCTGATGACCTGTCACATTGTATTCATCCCCACCCTACATTAACTGAAACTATGATGGAATCAGCTGATATGTTTTTAGGAACGGCTACTCACATTTATAAACGATCAAGAAAATAGCCCCGAATGGGAGTGCTTCGTTTATATTACCTGAGAATTTATAGGAATAAGCTGGTACTGAATATTTTTTTCATCTGACAGACGCTCAAGTACTTCGTAGAGAGGAGTAATTTCCTCAGATACGGTTCCTTCAATATGAATAGAATATGTATTTTGCGGTTGATTACTGCCAAGGTTAGACTCAAGAGATAAGATATTTAGTCCAGAAATAGCCAATATACTAGTAACATCATCAATAATTCCTATTCTCTCATCCGAAAAAATATTTATCCTGACGTCTGGCTCTATGTCATGAGTACCTTCTTCGATTTCAATTAGGTTTTGCTTTAGGTTCATCGAATCTGCCAAAGGTGCAACTATATTACTCAAGGCTTCTTGAGAACCATTAAATTGCACGGTAAGCATTATAACGTAGTTATTCCCAAGGCGAGCCATGGAAGAGTCTCCTAGGTTACATCCATTTTTACATAATCCAGCGCTTAACTTAGCAACGATACCGGGACTATCTTTTCCAACCAATGATAAAAGATACCAGTATTTTTTGCTCACCTAGGTCTCCGAAAAAAAATTTAAAACGTTTATGTAATTACATCTTATCAAAATGCTTAGATCAAATAATAATGTGTCGTTTTGAATGAATGGTTTATCTTTGTTTTGTA
>JAPYPM010000011.1 GCA_029937635.1 Nitrospinaceae bacterium | reverse complement strand
AGACAAGATCAAAACTGACAAAGCCAAGGCAATCAAAGCAACCAATCAAGCCAACACCAAGGCAAAAGAAGAAAGGCTCGCAAGTATCAGCAAGTATCAAGATTTAAGAGAAAAAAAATCCAAGAAAATCCAAGATCTTAAGATAACTACCGCGACCCTAAAATCTGAATTAAATAAAATAAAAACTGACAAAGACAATGCGATAGAAACTGCTGACCAGACAAACGCACAAATTCAGACAGAGCGACTGAAAAACTCTAAACTAATAACATCACTTCGGATTAAAAACGAAAAAGAAATATCAAACCTAAAAGAAAAAAACATCAAAACAATCAATGATATTAAAAACAACTACCTTAAAGAAATCGTTAATCTTAAATTTTCTACCACATCATTGCAAAAGGAACTGAAAAAAATACACAGTGAAAAGGAAGTTGCAATAAATGCCTTTGACGAAACTAGCACTGAACTTAAGACTATAAATTCAAACAACACCGAATTCACAAACCAATTAAAAGAAACAGTTCTCTTCTTTCGAAAAAAACTAGACAATCTAAAAGCTGAAAAGCTAAAGACAGACAAAGCCACACAATTACTTAACCGCAAACTAAGCACTGAGAAAATTTTCAATGACAAAGAAATAAGTGCCCTTAAAAAAGAGAGAACTGTTCTTAAGCTTAAACTTGATAAAGCTAATCTTGACAGAGTTAAGGCAATTAGAAGAACCAGTCAGAGAAGTAAACAAACTACAACAGATATAAGTACAAAAAAGGATATTATTGATAAACCAACTAAGAAGCAAGATATCGTTCAAAGTAATCGTCGACTATCAGCAACTGACATCAATCCTACTCACATTGTCACATCCAATCTTTACAATTGGATAAAAGCCTGGGAAAGTCGAAACACTTCTCTATATCTATCCTTCTATTCTAAAAATTTTAAAGACCCTAAAAGGTCTCTTTCAAAATGGAAATCCTATAGACGAAATTCACTTAAAAAGTCTTCAAATATTTCTATTCAAATATCTAATATAAAAACCTATTTATCTAATGAAAATATAATCCGGGTAGACTTCATACAACGATTTAAATCTAATACAATATCAGACATTGGTAAAAAATCCCTTGTCTGGGAAAAAGGCCCTGATGGATGGAAAATCATCAAAGAATCGTGGAAAGCTCGTTAACACTTGAAATATAAGCATATTAAGTGCTATAATCTCAGATAATCAAAAAGAATCTATTTAGTTTCGTACTGGGGGGTAGATCTATGAGGAGAGGAGTGGCCTTTTTATGGCTGTTGTTTTGTCTGTTATTTATGAATTCTTGTGCTGGGTTGGGAGCACTAGTCACAATCACTGCATTTGGTGTCGAGGGTTATGAGGAAGTCAGAGTTCATCGCCCAGATTTAAAATTAGAACCTTTATCAAACTACGCAAATTTTTCTTCTGATAGACCATCTGATCAACAGCTTAACAAAATTCGTAACACTAAGGTGTTGCCTGATTTTGGCTTTGATTGCTCAAAACTATCAGACAAAAAAAAACAATCTAAATGCTTTAACGATTTCTCAAAAGCTCTAGCCAAAAACGAAAGAAAATCCCTCAACAAAAAAAATATTGAAAGAATCAAGAAAAAAGGGGAAACAAATACACTCCAAAAAATAGCCAAGGCTCTCAAAGAAGCTCCAACTGATTTAGTAAAGAAACTATCACCTACACCTGAAAGCTTACCTGTATCATACATTCAGAATTGGGCGCGCGCTTGGGAAAAAAAAGATGTCAACACCTACCTATCGTTCTATTCCAAGGATTTCAAGGGTTCAAAAAATCATCGTGGTGCCTGGGAAGCATCGAGGCAACGTGCATTTAAAAAACATAAAAACATATCAATTAAATTGAGTGATATCCAAATAGAACAAAAGAGTTCAAAAAAAGTAGAAGTAAATTTTTTTCAAGAATACAAATCAGATGGATATAGAGATACTGGCGTTAAAGAACTTCTCGTTGAGAAAAAAGGAACGACTTGGAAAATTATTAAAGAAACATGGGTTCCAGCAAACGCATCAGCTAAAAGTAGTTCTTCCGAGGCTCACACTAAAGAAGTTATAGATAAGTTTGCAAGTTGGCTGGGAGCTTGGAAAAACCGGGAATCAGATTCATATATTTCTTTTTATTCAAACGAATACAAAGGGCTGAAAAGTAACCACGCCAAGTGGAGGAATAACAGAATCCGTGCTTTGAAAACCAATAAAAATATTTCTATTCGAACAAGCAACCTACAAATAGCTCAAAATACAAATAGAATTGAATTAAACTTTATCCAAAAATTTAATTCAGATAAATACTCTGATATAGGAATAAAGGAACTGATCTGGATCAAAAATGGAAGTAACTGGGAAATCTTTAAAGAGTCCTGGATATCCAGTTAAGCTCAAGTCTTAAGCTAAAAAAACCCCCAGCCCTATAAAAGGACTGGGGGTTTTTTTGTGATTTCAACTCCAAACATCTTAATAAAATAATTTGTTTTTCCTAATAATTCTTAAACAAAATAACCTATATGCTAAAATTTTTTTCACTTGAGGTTTGACTGCCTATTCGATTCTTTACGGTGGGCTCCCAACCCTTGAGCTTCTATAAAGACTCGCCTTATTTCCGGAAACATCTCTTTAATCCGTGACTCCAAATTGGATATCGCTTCCTCCACGTCTCCAGAAGACAAGTTGTCTTCAAAATCCAGACTTATATTAAGAAGAACATCCTCTGGTCCTAAGTGAAGTGTCAGTACTTCATTGACATGCTTTATCCCAAGACTGTCATCGATAATTTGATTAATTCCTTTAATCACATGCACACTAGCTCCCTCACCTGTCAACAACCCTTTACATTCATAAGCAAGGAGACCAGCGGTGATAGTAAGAATAAAAGAGATGACTAAAGAAGCAACGGCATCCAAAACAGGAAGATTTAGATACTCACTTAAGGTAAGGGCAATTAAAGCGACCAAAAGCCCTAGCAGTGCTGCGGTATCTTCAAATAGAACAGTAAAAAGAGCCGGATCTTTACTTTTACGAATAGCTTTAACCCAGCCAAGATCACCTTTAGATTTCTTGAATTCAGTCGCAGCAACCCAACAAGTCCAACCCTCAATAATTATAGCTAGCCCTAAAACAGCATAATTAATTATTGGGTTAGTTACTGGTTGAGGAGATGAAATTTTATGAATACCCTCGTAAAAACATATGCCAGCTCCAAGACCAAAAATCAATATTGCAACCACAAAGCTCCAAAAATACAATTCCTTTCCGTATCCAAATGGGTGATTACTATCGGCAGGTTTCTTTGATCTTTTTACCCCGTACAAAAGCAACAATTGGTTACCACTGTCGACCAGCGAGTGAACACCTTCACTAAACATAGCAGAGCTTCCTGTGTACGAAGCCGCAAAAAATTTAGAAATAGCAATAAGGCTATTACCAATAAGCGCTGCTATAATTGCTCTACTAGATGAAGGAGATGACATAAAATAATATTATTAAATTATTGGTTAAATGAATTAATATAAAAGGAGGGATCAAAAATAATTTTAAAAATTAAAATAACAAACTGGTTTTATTTAAACCTAATCTCAACCCTATAAACCATCAGATTTCTACATGCTAATATATTTATTTTAAACAACAACGTTTTGACATAATCTAAATAGAGCATTATGATAGTTAAAAAAGTCTTTTGCAATACGGAGGTTCACATCAATGGTACAGATTAGGGCAAGCCAAGTATTTACCCACTCAATAGACGATGCAGTTGCTGCTAAAAAGGCACTGGATGCAGATGAGCTATTTAAAGATGTTGTAGAAAAATATAGCACGTGTCCATCCAAACAACAAGGGGGTGATCTCGGCTGGATGCCAGAAGAAGCCGCTCTTTCTTTGATGGGTGAAGAAATAACAAATGACAAAATAAATAAAATTATTGGCCCTGTACATTCAGAATACGGATACCATATTTTATTGATTACCGAAGTAAAACTAGAAAACCTAGAGGTTCAGTCGGTTGACTTAAATATCATCACACCGGAAGAACTGAATAATCGGCTGAGCGCAGGTGGATCCAACCTCATTCTTCTAGATTTGCGCGAAAGTTGGGAATGGGACATTGCTCACATTGAAGGCGCACAACTTATCACTAAAGAAAATAGCGCATCTATACTTTCAGACCTCCAAAAAGATGAAGAGCTCATTCTAATTGATTGGAAGCAAGATCGAAGCCCAAGCTTTGTCAGGTGGCTTGTTCAACAAGGATTTTCTTACGCCAAATGTCTTGAAGGGGGAATTGACGCGTGGTCGGACAAGATAGATCCATCTTTGGCTCGCTACGAAATTGAATCAGATGATGGCTATCGTTATGAAGATATCATTGAAGAGGGATCAGAGGACAATGATTCCCATCAGCACAAACACTAAGTCATATTAGTCCAATTCCAAAAATAATCAGTCTTGATTTTGGGATTGCAAATCCCGGATGTAAGATGCCCACAACAACACCTCTTCTCCAAATTGAAAATTTAACTACGAGTTTTCAAACAAATGATAGTGCCGTACAAGCTGTCCGTGGTGTGAGCCTTCATGTGAACCATGCCGAAATCCTAGCAATTGTTGGTGAGTCTGGTTGTGGCAAGTCGGTTACCGCGCTAAGCATTCTTAGGCTAATTCCAATACCTCCAGGTCGTTTTGAGTCAGGTGAAATTAAATTCAATAACCAAGATTTATTAAACCTTTCAGAAGCTGACATGCAAAAGGTTCGTGGAAATGATATCAGCATGATTTTCCAGGAGCCCATGACATCCCTTAACCCAATTTTCACAATAGGTGATCAGATTGGTGAAGCTATCATCCAACATCAAAATACAACCAAAGGAGAAACCCGAAAACAAACCCTTGAGCTACTTTATAAAGTATCTATAGCCTCACCTGAGATAAGAATCGACCAATACCCGCATGAGTTATCTGGAGGTATGAAGCAAAGAGTAATGATTGCAATCGCTATTGCATGTCGCCCTTCATTGCTTATAGCTGACGAACCAACAACTGCTTTAGACGTTACAATTCAGGCTCAAATACTCAACTTACTATCCTCACTGAAGCAAGAATCAGAAATGTCTATCCTTCTAATAACCCATAACCTTGGAATAGTTGCTCAGTTTGCCGATCGAGTTACTGTGATGTATTCAGGAAAAATTGTCGAGGAGGCTTCTGTGGACTCTCTATTTGAAAGTCCCATGCACCCATATACTCGTGGCCTTCTCAATTCACTTCCAAAGGAAGATAATAAATCCAAATTGGAATCTATCCCTGGATCTGTACCTCATCCAGCTTATCTTCCCCAAGGTTGTGCATTTCATCCAAGATGCAAAGACGCTATGCCACGTTGCCAAAAACAGCCTCCACTTTCAAACTTAAAAAAAGAAAGTACTCATAAAGTCGCCTGCTGGCTTTACGAAGAATGTGTAAAGGAAGTTCGATGACGACCATGATTAGCATTCGTTCACTCAAAAAACATTTTTTCATTCATGATGGTTTTCTATCTCGAAACACAAAAACTGTGAAAGCGGTAGATGGTGTATCACTAGACATAGATCACGGTGAAATTCTTGGATTAGTTGGTGAGTCAGGTTGTGGTAAAACAACGCTTGGGCGAATGTCAATAAACCTCATTGAACCAACATCAGGAGAAGTTTTTTTTGACAGGGTGAACATCCTGAAGCTTGACAAACAAAGTCTAAACAAGTTGCGACCAAAAATGCAGATAATATTCCAGGACCCCTTTAGTTCACTCAATCCACGCTTCACTGTAGAAAGAATTATAGGAGAGGCTATGATGGTTCACGGTTTAGCAGACAAATCAAACCTAAGGTCAAAAATCACAGAAATTATGCAAAAGGTGGGTCTACCAAATTCTTTTATGAACCGGTATCCACATGAATTTTCGGGTGGACAAAGGCAACGAATAGGGATTGCCAGAGCACTGTCTCTAAGTCCACGCTATCTGGTTTGTGACGAGCCGGTTTCAGCATTGGATGTGTCTATTCAGGCACAGATTATAAATTTATTACAAGAGCTTCAGGAAAAGGAAAACATTACAATATTATTCATTTCTCATGACTTGAACGTTGTAAAACATTTATCTCATAGAACTGCCGTTATGTATTTAGGACAAATAGTCGAGACAGCTCCAACGGAAATTCTAAATAAAGATGCCGCTCACCCATACACACGAGCGTTACTTGCTGCCAAACCATCGACAAATCCAAAAAAAACAAATAATCATGTATCATTAAGCGGTGATGTGCCCTCCCCCCTTAATCCTCCTTCAGGGTGCCATTTTCATACTCGTTGCCCCGAAGCGATGGACCGCTGCAAAACCGAAAAACCCACCACTTTAGAACTAGCAAAAGAACACACAGTAAAGTGTCATCTGTATAATTAAAATATTTATTTATTTTCATATAGTTAAATAAACTTATCTATAATTCAATTTAATATTTTAAGTAATCACCTTTGAGGTTTTAGTCCCAAAGAAATTACGGACATGTTATAAGCTCTACAAAACTGCCTAAATTTTTGATTTTAAACTAATTAATAAACAGAATCCTACCGCTACTAATACAAAGTAAACATTAAAATGCATAAAAAGTATGATTTTCAATAAAACTCAAATTTCTTGAAATGATCGCAAAAATAGCGGAAGATTTGAAAAAATTCATTCTGGCAAAATATGCAAAGAGTATATTTGTAATATATTTAGAAAACTAGGAGTTTCACCATGGATTTAGGAACACTAATTGGAATTATTGTAGGCAATGGACTTATTCTATCAGCCATGCTTATGGGTGGAACTATGGATATGTTTGTAGATGTTGCGGGCCTAATGATTGTATTTGGTGGTGCAGTTTCAGCCTGCCTAATGGCATTCCCGATGAAAGACGTAATAGCTGCCTTCAAAGCAGCTATCTTCTGTATGACTGCTGATAAAATGGAACCTAACCAAATGGTTCAAACGATGTGTGATCTATGCCAAGTAACACGGAAAAGCGGACTCGTAGCATTGAGCAAAATGAAATTTGAAGAGGATTTCTTGAGAAAAGCTGCAAACTTAATCGCCGATGGCACTGAGGAGGACGTAATACGAAGTGCGCTAACCATTGAAATTGATGCTATGAAGGCACGCCATGCAGTCATCCAGGATGTTTTTGCCAAATTAGCTGCATATTGCCCAGCTTTCGGAATGATTGGTACCTTGATTGGCCTAGTCCAGATGCTAGCTAACCTTTCTGACCCAACAGCTGTAGGACCCGCTATGGCGGTTGCTCTTTTAACCACAATGTATGGGGCCATGTTTGCGAATATGCTTTGGAATCCTATTGGAGCAAAACTCGCATCAAGAACAGCAACCGAAGTTATGAATTTAGAAATTACCTTTGAAGGAGCATGTGCCATTCTTGCAGAAGGCAACCCAATGACCGTATACGAGAAGCTTTCATCCTATATTCCCGGAAGAGATAGAGTGCCTTTGGAAAAGAAAAAAAAGAAATAAATTTAACTCTTAGTTTATAAACAAATTTAATTACCACTAGTTTATTATTAAATAACTCAATAGAAAACCTCACCTAAAACTACCTCCATGGCTGACGCAGACCCAACTCAACAAAGGATGCAAAAACTGGAAGGCGCTGTAAAAAAACTCAAAGCAGTCAACGATAAAGCAGCCATAAAACTTAAAGATCAAAAAGATAAATATCAAAAAGCTCTTGACAAAACAAAAATAGAGCTCGAAAAAGAGCAAGATAATGTTAAAAAAGGGGAAGATAAATTAAATCTTCAAGAGCAACAAACTAAAGACAAGCTTGATAATCAAAAAACCAAACTCAACGAGGACTGGGAGAAAAAATTTGAAGAAGCAGGACTGAAAAAAAAACCAGCTGAAAAAAAAAGTAGCGGTGACAAAGTTCCACTTGATTATATTCCTGGTGGAGTCGAGCCATGGATGGCAACATTTGCGGATATGGTTACATTGCTGATGGTATTTTTCGTACTCTTTTATTCTGTTGAAAAAGATAATACGGAAAAATTTAAATCCGCTATCGATATGATGGTTGAAGAAGATGGCCCTGATGGTCTAGCTAAAATCATGAAGGTGGTGGATTCCACGAAAGTAATGAAAAACCTTAAGGAGATGAGGGATGCATCTAAAGCAAAAACAGAAGATACTATAGAAAAGAAAGTAGTTCTTAGAGTTCCAGGACTCAATTTGTTTAAGAAAGGTGGCGCAAAACTTAGATCGGAAGCTCGACCAGTCCTTAACGAAATCGTTAAAGTTATAAATAAAAAAGGGAAGAATTATAAAATTTTCATACAAGGGCATACAGATGATGTACCTATAAACACACCAAAATTTGAATCAAATTGGGAACTCTCCGCAGTTCGAGCAACTGCTGTGCTACGCTATTTTTATGATAAAGGAATTGAACCTGAGCGATTGACTGCAACAGGATACGCGGACACTTTTCCAATGGTACCAAATAACACAAAAGAAGGGAGAGCCAAAAACAGGCGGATTGAATTTGTGCTAGAAAAAATGCCTGAAAAAAAATCAAAAAAGAAAAAAGTTGATGGAAGGGAAAATATGAAGCCTAAAAAAACTTAACACTTATTACCACCCTTTAGCTTTTCCAAACAATATTTAACACAATCTGTAAGAGCTAAAAACAGGAGGGTTGAATTTGACAAAAAAGAAGAATAAGGTTATTAAAGATATTTGTTTTTATGCAGTTGAAAATATTTATATATTAACGCCAGTAAGAAAAGAAAATTAGGTCGAAAATAGGAGGATTAATTTTGTTCTGGAATAAAAAAAAAGAAGATAAAAAGATGTTTGAAGTCCCAGAGGGTAATAGAGGTTCGTACCGTGTTTACCCCTCAGACGACGAACCAATCCTGATTAAAATTAAAGGGGGAAAGACATCAAAGGCAGTCGATATATGTGCAGGCGGAATTTCTTTTCCAAACGATGATCACGAAATTGGTTCAACCCACGAGTGTAAAATTAAATTGAGTCGAGACGTTGAACCTTTTGCCGCAAAAGTCATTATCCATAAAATTGATGATACAAACATTTGCCGTTGCTCAATTACTGACACTACAGACGAAATGGATGACCTGGTTCATCATTATGTTATGGGACGACAAAGGGAAGACATTCAAGCTAAAAAGACTAAATTTTAATTTCTACCCAAGAATAAAACTTTTTAATCCCATCTTTATAACAACTCAATGTGAACTTTAGCTACTGGTTTCTCCCTTCCTGAAAAACTATCTATTCAACTTTCTATGACCAAAAAAGCACCTATATCTGACGAATGGTCTCCCTTGGAAGTCAAATTATTTAACACGGTAGATATTTTTCTACATAAACCAGCTATTATGAAAAAGGCTGAAGCCAACCTTACCAGCCTTAAACAAGAGGTCATAAAAATTCTATCTCAGGCACCACACCCCTGCCCTCCTGAATCAGATATTGTAAAAGGACAGATCGTGCGAGGAGAAAACCACAACGGTTTTCCTTTTATTTCTTTGGATATGCCACAAATGTTCTCAAAGAGTAAAATGTTTACATATCGGACCTTATTTTGGTGGGGTCATGATTTAATTTTTTCACTCATTCTTAAACAGGAAAACCAGTCTTCCTTAATCGAAAAGTTAATACAGCTAAAAGATCACCCCGAATGGAAAGATATTCAATTGGCAACCACTCCAACTCCTTGGGAATGGGAGAAGAATATGAATAACTTTATCCCCCTCAACGAAGCTTCTGAAATAAAAATAAGGGACACTATCAATGCTGTGAGTTATATAAAGCTTTGTCGCTTCTATTCATTGGCGAGTCCAGATTTTTTAGAGCTTAATTGGGCAGATGCGGGTTTAGCTACCTGGAAAACTCTCTCTAAGATTTGTTCCGATTAAGAATATCCCTATATTTATTAAGTTTTATAATCCATGGCAACGCCAACTTCTGAAGAGTCCTTAAATTATCTCTACAGTCTGATCCCAAAAGGAATCAAACTGGGACTAAAAAATATTTCTACTGTTCTGGATGCGCTAGGCAACCCTCAACAAAAATCCCCAACGATTCATATAGCAGGCACGAATGGCAAAGGATCAACAGGAGCATTTTGTGAGTCAATCCTCCGCAATGCGGGTTACCGTGTTGGTCTTTACACATCTCCTCATTTGATTAATTTCAGTGAACGAATTCAGGTTAACAGGATTCCCTTGTCAGACAATGAAATGACTAAGCTAATAGCTAAGGTCAAAAGAACCACGGAGAAGATAAATACACCCATTACATTTTTTGAATTTAGCACAGTGATGGCATTTCTGCATTTTGCCAAGCACGAAACCGATCTCAATGTAATTGAAGTAGGAATGGGAGGCCGTTTAGATGCTACGAGCCTTTGTAAAGGAGATATAAGTTTAATCACCTCCATAGACAAAGATCACACGTCCTACCTTGGAAACACGATCCAAGAAATCGCCTTTGAAAAAGCATCTATTATAAAGAAAAACGGAACGGTTTTTGCTAGTAAAGTAAGTAAAGAGGTGCATGACGTAATAAAGAATATCTCAGATCAAAAATCAGCGAATGCGCAATTTTTAGGGGAACATTTTAATGTCAAAATACTTAAAAAGAACAAATCTTTCCCGCTATCAATTACGTATCGAAACCAAAGTGTCTTTTATAAAGACCTAGAACTATCACTTTTAGGTGACTTTCAGGCAAGTAACGCAGCTTTAGCATTGTCGGCATGCTTGCATCATGCTCTCAAAACTGGAAAGGTAATCAGCGAAAAATCTATAAGAAAAGGCTTAAAAAATACTTCTTGGGCGGGGCGAATGGAGGTTATTTCATCTTACCCTACGGTACTTCTTGATATTGCTCATAACCCAGCCGCTGTCAAAAAAATGGCGAAGTCTGTGCAAAAACTTTTCTCGTATACGAAACTTATTATCATTTGCGGGATCATGAAAGACAAACAGTCTGATGAAATTCTGAAAGAACTCACTAATTTTGCAGATCATATTATTTTAGTCCGCCCAAACAAAGAGAGAAGTGAAAGCCCAGCTCGACTCAAAGAGATTTTAAAAAATTATAACGTCTCATGTGAGGTGATAGAAAATATCCCGGAAGCTATTATAAAAGCAAAGCAAAACGCTTTACCTAACGGAATAGTTTGTATTACTGGCTCAATATTTACAGTAGGAGAGGCCAAGCAGCACTTAATAAATGAACCTGATATTAAAATTAATTTTTCTCATTCCACTGGTCTTCACCTTAACGGGTGAGATTTGCGCACAAGAATCATCTCCTCCCAATTCTAAAATTTCTACATCCCAAAATAATGCCTCTATTCGTATTTCTGCAGATCATATTATTCAAGGAACTAAAAAGGGCAGCGTTCTTGCCTGGGGTCGTGTCAAAGTACAACATAAAAACCAAACTCTGTGGGCAGACAAAGTGTTGATCAACAACAAAACAGGAATTGGTAAGGCACGAGGTCATATTATTCTTGAAAGTGAAGATGGAAGTAGGACGAAGGCGAAGGAAACACTCTTTGATTTAAAATCAAAACGAGGAAAATTATATGAAAGTAAAACTGTTTTATCCAACCAAGTTCGCTTAACTGCCAAGAAAATAGCAAATTTATCTGCTAGCCACTTAGTCCTAGACGATGCCACTCTAACAACATGCAAAGGAGCACTCCCCGCTTGGCAAATTGAAGCTAAATCTATAGATATAAAAGCAGGCAACCGGGCTTTATTTACCAACGCAGTCTTAAAAATAAAAGATTTTCCTGTTCTTTACATGCCAATTGGATATATCCCCATGGACACGAAAAGAAAAAGTGGTTTTTTATTCCCCACTTTAGGGTGGAGTAAAATTGATGGGGTTTTATTTGATCAACGATACTTTTGGGCCATTAACCGGTGGTCAGATGCAACCATTGGTACAAAACGCGTTCTAGGAGGATGGCAACATAGTTTAGATTATCGCTACATCCGATCAAAAAACGCGCAAGGAATGATTGGTGGAAAGTTCTATAAAGATAACCTAACGGGAAGCACCCTCTGGAAGGGAAAAGCCAAACATACCCAAGAACTACCCAATAAATTCAAGTTTAAAGGATTTCTTGACCTTGAAAGTCAACAAAGCCTAAACCGCGTAGTGAATAATAATGTCGAAGAACGAACACGCCGCAATACCGAATCTTATGCCTCAGTTAATAAAAGATGGGAAAATAGCTCTATTGATATTCTGACGAGATATAGAGAAACCACAGACTTTACACAAGATGACACTCTCGGTGAACTCCCTAAAATCACCTACAAAGTACAACAAACACAAATTGGAGACACCCCATTTTATTTTAATCTGGATACCAGTTCAGCATGGTTTGTAACCGACCTCAAAACGCAAAAAGAAGAAGACTTTATGTTTAAGACTTCTCGTTTAGATTTTCATCCTCAATTAACAGTTCCGTTGGCTTTGACACCTTGGCTATCAATGACCTCAATTATTGGAGCAAGAGAAACAATTTATGGAAGAGGTCTCACGACAACTAACTCTGAATACAAAAAAACTT
Source organism: Nitrospinaceae bacterium (assembly GCA_029937635.1). Lineage (GTDB taxonomy): Bacteria > Nitrospinota > Nitrospinia > Nitrospinales > VA-1 > Nitromaritima. Next base: position 6,982 of record JAPYPM010000011.1, on the reverse strand, counting down.
CCGGATTCACTCGTGAATCTTTCGATTTTCGTTCCATCATACAAGGTCCAAAAATCAATAAGGTATATCATCTAAAAAATTCCCCCGAAAAAATAAAGCATCTTTTAGAACCAAGGTTAACATTTAACTATGTGCCAGACATGGACCAAAAGGATCGATTGAAAATCAGAACTTTTGACAGTATAGATACCATTGGTAATGCTGCTAATAGTATTACTTACGAATTTGGTCAACGACTTTTAAAAAAAATTAAAACAGGCGCTAGTCGATTTGAAACAAAACAAATTTTGCGATTCAATATTTCCCAAACTTATAATATTCGTGAGGCTACCAGAAAAAAACAACTCGGAGAAGAACGACTCCCATTCTCTGACCTTTTTTTTGATTTTGATAGCCGACCTCTCGAATCAATTATTGTAAATACCGATGCATCCTATAATTTTAAAACTGATTTGATAAACAGTTTTAACTTTGAAGCCGGTGTGAAACCAGTAGAAAATTTTTGGATTATAATGGAAAGACGATGGACAAGAGGTGGGCCTAGTTATATAGTCGGAACACTTGACCTGGCTTTAAAGCCAAATTGGCGAGCACAGTATAGCGCACGCTATGATGAGTCAGTTTCGACTTTTCGTGAAAATCAATTTAGCTTACTGTACGATAATCCATGCAAGTGCTGGGGTTTTTCATTTGACATTATTGACAGAAATTTAAATGTAGCCACTAACGAACGAAAGGACCAGACTCAATTTTTATGGTCCATTAAACTTCGAGGCCTAGGAGATTTTGGACTCAGAGACAAAGGAAAATTTCTTCATAGAGACTTTGAAGAAACTTCATTTCCAAGCACTATTAACTAACATATAATGACCAACTAACTAAAAAATATCTGATGAACTTTTCTAAGGAAATAGCCAAAACTTCACTAGAGACAGGAGCAGTAAAGCTTGAGCCTGAAACTCCATTTTTATGGGCATCGGGTTACCACATGCCTATATATAATGACAATAGGTTATTACTTGGAAACTCGAAGCACCGTCAGTTAATTGCTGAAGGATTCAAAAATATTATTATAAGCAAAGATATTAAAGTTGATGTTATCGCTGGGACAGCTACTGCTGGGATTCCACCTGCCACGAGTCTAGCAAACTTATTAGAAACTCCTTTAATCTATGCTAGATCAAATCAAAAAGAGCATGGCATGAAAAACCAAATAGAAGGAATCTTACGCGAGAACCAAAAAGTAGTGGTGGTAGAAGATCTTATCTCAACAGGTGGAAGTGCTCTCAAAGCTGTGAGTGCCATTCGGAAGGCTGGTGGAAATGTTGACCATTGCCTGAGTATATTTAGTTACGGTTTCTCGAAAGCTATCGAACAATTTAAAAGTGCTCATTGTCAACTACATCACCTTTTAAGTTTTAAAGAACTTATATCACTGGCAAGGCAAAACAAAAGTTTAAGCCCCAGTCAGTTCTCCTTATTGCAATCTTGGCATAGCGATCCATTCAACTGGGGCGTTAATAACGGTTTTGCTGACAAAAAACATTAATCTATCCTACAACTCTCATTAATCTTATCTAATAGCCAATCAGTCTTTAAAAAAAGACACCAATAATAGATTGACACCTCTAATATATAATACTAAAATTACCAGTCCTAAAATTCAGTTAAGTGCAAAAAACTTACGCTATTTTTGGGATTTCTTTACGAAAAATAAGGTCAATAATAGCTAACAAAATTAATGTTGTTGATAAATGATTTAATTAAATTTTGCATTAAGATTCAGGAGACAAAAATAGGATGGGCAAATTTAAAGTAGGACCAATCAGTTTATTACCCCCTTCAGCTACCATGCAGGGTATTTTCCAACCTGAACACGGTTCAGGGATGCAATTAGTTGAAGGTGAACATATGCCAGAAGATCAGGCTATTGAGCATTGGGCAGTGCAAATGCTTACTCGAAGAAACCCAACTCTTTTTCCAGGGCCACTCATAGTTTGGGGATGGAATGAAGCAGCATGCCATAAAGCTACACTCAGTCTTGAGCTGCTAAAAGAGATTCCCGGATGTAATCTAATCCCCATGCCGGATTACCGCCCTATTTATCCCAAAATTGATCCAGAGGCAGTAATTAATCCATGTCATCCTAACCTTACAATTGATCATAATAAGATCGAGGTCTGTGCGTTAATTGGGATACATTGCCATTTTGCAAATATTACATTGAAAATGATTCGAGCCAATACGAATTGCTATACAACCGCACTTTGCCAGTATGACGGGCACGAAGACGCCCTTATCTCAATTCAAGATACAGACGGCTTGCAGATAGAAAAACTTATTGCTGCTGTGAAAAAAGTTAAAAAAGACGGCAATATAACTCCTTGGGCCCTGACTTCAGAAGGAAAGGAAGAGCTGGAAAGAATAGCTGAGTTTAAAAGGAAGAATGCCGCCCCAAACAAAGAAGATGCCACTTTATTTATGGCTGACCTGGAACAAGGGTTGGACGAAAACGCTGAATAACAATCTATAAAATTCAAAGAAACCGACTTCTTTTTGGGAGTTGGTTCTTTGAATTTAGTTTAACCCCAGTTTAATTAAGAAAATTAAACTACATACTCGTGGGTTTGTTCATACAAAGTATCTCTCTCCATAGGTATACGCCCAGCTTCAATAATCATATCTGCAATCACGTTTTTATGAAACATTTGTCCTGTAACTCCCCCCGCAGCGTGAATAATCTTCTCTTCAACCACAGTCCCATCCATATCATTAGTTCCAAAAGAAAGAGACATTTGAGCAATTTGAGGTGTAATCATTATCCAAAACGCTTTAACATGTGCAAAATTATCTAACATAAGACGTGATACTGCCAAGGCCCTCAGGTCAAGCTGACCTGTAGTACCGTTAAGGAAACTAAGGTTTGTATTTTCAGGATGGAATGCCAACGGGATAAATGTTAGAAAGCCATTAGTTTTATCTTGAAGTTCACGCAATTGAATCAAGTGATCTGTTCTGTCATCCGCATTTTCTACATGACCATATAGCATGGTGGCATTACTTTTCATCCCTACAGAGTGAACTGCCTCGTGAACATCAAGCCAGTCTTGCGCATTAGTTTTTTCTGAGCAGATTTTTTTTCGCACCCGCTTCGCAAAAATTTCTGCACCACCACCTGGGATGGAGCCAAGGCCAGCATCACGCAATTCAACTAAAGTATCCCTAAGGGATATTTTGGCAATGCCCGCTAAGTACTCAAGCTCTACAGCTGTAAAGGCTTGAATATGAACTTCGGGGAACCTTTCCTTAAGACCTGAAATCATATCCAAGTAATATTGGAAAGGAAGATCCGGGTGCAAACCACCTACGATATGAAATTCACTAACGTGACCACTTTTGTATTTTTCTGCATCTGAGAAAATTTCATCAAGAGACTTAGTGTAAGCTGTTGGATTATCTTCTTTAACTCCAAAAGCACAAAACTGACAAGTATTCACACAAATATTAGTATGATTTATGTGTCGATTGTGAATGAAGTATGTATCGCTATCGTGCAGCCGTTCTCTAACAATATTTGCTAAGTATCCAACCCCTAAAAGGTCAAACGAATTCCACAAAGTAACTCCATCATCAAATGAAAGGCGTTCATCAGAGCGAACCTTTTCCTCAAGGGTTTTTAAATTAGCATCTTCAAAATTAAAAAGCATATTATGTCCTGATAGTTTCAATTAGATCTATGTTAACACGTCAAATCAAACGCATAAAAAAGAACTACAACTAACAAGCTATCGTTAAAAAAAATAAAAGTCATGTTTTTTTATAAAAATTTAATACAACGTACAATCTACAATCACGAAAAACATCAATAAAACACTTATAATTCCATTTACATTAAAAAAAGCTACATTCACAAGCGACAAGTCATCTGCGCTTACTAAAGAATGTTCATAAAACAAAAGTCCTGCCGTAACAATTACACCAAAAAAATAAATCCACCCTAAAGCTGGAATAAAAACCAGCAAAACAAGGAAAAGTATCATCATACAATGTGAAATAAAGGCAAGTTTTAAGGCAGTTCTAACGCCAAACTTCTGTGGAATCGAATGAAGATTATTGCCTCTGTCGGAGTCAATATCCATACAGGAATATATAATATCAAACCCCACTAGCCAGAACACAACTGCTGCACCAAGCACGAGAGACTCTATTGAAACTTCTTCTCTAATAGCAACCCAGGCTCCAACGGGTGCTATCGAGATAGCAACCCCTAACCACAAATGAGACAACGAAGTAAATCGTTTAGCAAATGAATAGCCAAACACTATTCCCAAGGCAACTGGAGAAAGAGCAAATGCCAGAGAATTTAGCATGTAAGCCGAGAATATAAAAATAACCGCCGTTAGGGAAAGGAAAACCCAATACTGCTTAGCGGTCGACTTGCCAGCAGGCAAAGCCCTACCCTTAGTACGAGGGTTTAATAGATCAATTTTAGCATCAGCAATTCGATTAAACGCCATTGCGCAATTTCTAGCACTAAACATGGCTATTAGAACCCATACTAATTTACCCAAATCAGGCATGCCTTCGGCCGCAATAAATGCACTTATAACAGCAAAAGGAAGAGCAAATACTGTATGTGCAATCTTTATGTCAGTTAAAATGATTTTAGTTTTTTTTAAAAAAAACAGCTCTATCTCCCTTACAAGCTAACAAAGGTATAATTAAAAAAATCGTGCAAGCACACCAATTTCTTATGTTATTACTAATCTAAATACATTAATTATTGTTTTAACATCCTAATAAACAAAACAATCAAAACATCCAAAATACATGAAAAACTATAAACGACTTCTTCTCCTACTTCTTCCATACAAAAAAGAATTAATCATTGGAACTGTTTTTTTAATAGCAGCATCAATGACAAACCTAGCAGTCCCGCTCTATATTCGAAATCTTGTCGATATTGTAATGGTAGAAAAAAACCTAGCCCACTTAAATAGAATTGCCCTTGCTATTAGTGGTTTATTTCTAATTCAATTGATTTGCCAGACAATACATAATTATCTTTTCGATGTTACAGAAAAAAGAGTAATAGCAGATTTTCGAATAAAACTATTTAACCATCTTCATAAAATGTCAGTTAGTTATTTTGTTAAACGTCGTACGGGAGAAGTCATGTCTCGCATGACTAATGACGTGACAACGATTGAAAATATTGTAACAGACCTGCCAGCCACAATGATTCAACAGTCGATAAGACTTTTAGGCGGAATAGTAATTATCATATACATGAACTGGAAGTTAACATTTATGATTCTTATCTTAGCCCCCGCCCTTGCACTTTTTGCCAGAGTTTTCGGTCGCAAACTCAAAAAACTCTCAACGGAAATCCAAGACAAACTTGCTATTTCGACAACAATTCTGGAGGAAAATATATCTTGCTATCAAGTTGTAAAATCCTTTGTGCGGGATCGCCTAGAATCAAATAGATTTTCAAAGGCCATAGAGGACAGCTTCATTTTAGCTCGTAAGCGTGTAATCATCTCAGCATTTTTTGGACCCTCAATAGGATTTATTGCCTTTAGCACATCGCTCGTTCTCTTGTGGTACGGTGGACGCGAGGTAATAACAGGACAGATAAGTCCGGGAGAGTTAATAGCTTTTATTCTCTACGCCACTATTATTGCAGGGCCAATGGGTAGCTTTGCTAGAATGTATACACGACTCCAGGAGGGACTTGGAGCAAGTAAACGTTTATTTGAATTACTGGACACTCAAGGAGAAGTCCGGAGCCTACCAAACGCTCAAATCATGCCTAAAATTTCTGGGCAAATCGAATTTGATAATACCTGTTTCCATTATCAGGAAAACCGTGAGGTTATAAAAAATATTTCTTTTAATGTTGAACCTGGTCAAACAATAGCACTAGTTGGGCCAAGTGGAGCAGGAAAAACAACCCTCATAAGGCTCCTTCATAGATTTTATGACCCAACGCAAGGAGAAATACGAGTCGACGGAATACCCTTAAAAAATGTAGAAATTTCTAGTTACTGGAAACAGATAGGCATTGTGCCACAAGAAACAATCCTATTTGGTGATTCTATTGAAATGAACATAAAATACGCCAAAGATGGTGCATCTGAACAGGAAATAATAGCTGCTGCAAAAGCTGCAAACGCCCATAATTTTATCATGGAATGCCCAAAACAATACAAAACTATCGTTGGAGAAAAAGGCATACGTCTCTCCGCAGGGCAACGCCAAAGAATAGCTATTGCTAGAGCCATATTAAAAAATCCAAGTATTTTAATCCTCGATGAGGCAACCTCAGCTCTAGACAACGAGTCAGAAGTATTAATTCAAGAGGCTTTAGAGGGATTGATGAAAAACAGAACTTCCATTGTTATAGCTCATCGTTTATCTACAATACATAACGCTGAAAAGATTCTTGTAATGGACGATGGGGCAATTATAGAAGCTGGTACACATTCAGAGCTAATAAAAAAGAAAGGTCTATACCATAGGCTGTATACCCTTAAAAATTTAGAGTTAGAACCAAGGCGTAACAAAGACGTAGAAATTCACACTTAATGAACCGCTAACTACTTTATTTACAAAGACTTTTAAAATTATAAAAATAAATAAAAAAACATCTTGCTAAATTCCTAAAAAGTTATAGTATAACCACTATAAATTTTTGAGAATATAGTTCTCAGGGTAAGAACCTTTATTTGAAAATCTCAGCAAGACAAATAGACTGGGTATTTCAAATAAGGGTTTTTCATTCCTACGAAAAATTTTCATAATACTAAGATTAAGTAATATAAAAATACAAACCATAGGTTTATCTAATGGTTTGTAATGCTCTTTGAAAATTGAATAGGCGCTTTAATATAATAAGTTTGTGGGTCCTAGTAGTACAATTTTTAAAATAAGCAGAATCATCTGTTCAGTATAACAACTGGAGAGTTTGATCCTGGCT
>JAPYPM010000281.1 GCA_029937635.1 Nitrospinaceae bacterium | reverse complement strand
CCATATGATCATGATGAACACTCCTATAGGAGCTTTCATACCGTTTCTGCCCGTCACCAAAATCCATTTCCAGGGCAAGGCCACTTTTAGTTAGTAAAGCTAAAGTTCGATATACAGTTGCAAGACCAATTTTAGGTTCTGCTTTTAGTACTTTATTATATAACTCTTCCACGCTGACATGATCTTTGCTCTCAAGAAAGACTTTTAAAACGATTCGTCGCTGTTTGGTGATTTTTAAATTATTTTCCGAGATATATTCTTCTAGTACATCAATCTCCTCCTCCTCACTATCCATTGCACCTCCTATAAGGCAATTTAATATGAGTAATCATACAATGGGCTAAAATATATAAAAGGATTCTAACTCCAGTTACACTATGAATAGCTAGTGTTATTTCGGAATCAAATTAAGTTACTTGGGTTATTAAAGTTTTAATTTCTTCTACGCAAGAGACTGCAGTTATACATGATTGTTGTCCGCTGTGCATATTTTTCAGTTGATAGTTACCTGATTTTATTTCATTTTCTCCAATAATCAATGCAAAAAGGCTTGCGGATTTATTCGCCTTGCGCATTTGACTTTTCATGCTTCCTTCGTCGTAATCTCTTTCTACAGATAAACCTCCAGATCTTAACTTGTGAACTAGATTAAAGACGATTGACTTTGCCTCTTTACCTAAAGACACAACAAAAACGTCAGGATTCATTTCTATAAATCCTTTTTCATTAAATGGAACAAGGGAAACAAGTCTTTCAAGACCTAACGCAAATCCAAAACATGGTGTGGGAGGACCTTCAAATTCCTCTACCAGGGTATTGTATCGTCCACCTCCACATATAGAATTTTGGGCTCCCAATTTATTGGAAGTGACTTCAAAGGCTGTATGAGTATAGTAATCAAGGCCACGTACAAGACTAGAGTTGATAGTAAATGGAACCTGAGTCTCATTAAGTAAGGCCTGAACTTGTCCAAAGTGCAATTCACATTCCTTACAGATGTGCTCAGTTATTTTTGGTAGTTTAGATGCTATTTCTATGTCTCGTTCGACTTTACAGTCAAGGACTCGTAAAGGATTTTTTTGATAACGTTTGTTGCAATTTTCACATAGATCGGATAAATGATCTTTAATAGATTTTTTAAGAGTTTCTCGGTATTCACAGCGACATTTGTTGCAACCTAGGCTGTTTATTTGAAGTTGGAACTGATTAAGCCCTAATAAATTAAAGAATTCCATGAGCATGATCATTACTTCAGCATCAATTGAAGGGCTATGAGATCCCATTGCCTCTACTCCGATTTGGTAAAACTGTCGGAATCGTCCAGCCTGTGGTCGTTCGTAGCGGAACATAGGACCAGTGTAGTATAGCTTTTGCATTGCTTGCGTTGCATACATTTTATGCTCAATATAAGCCCGAACCACTGATGCAGTTCCTTCAGGACGCAGTGTTATTTTTTCACCACTTCGGTCATCAAACGTATACATTTCTTTTTCTACAATATCAGTAGTTTCCCCTATTCCTCTTGAAAATAGATTGGTTTTTTCAAAAATGGGTAGACGGATTTCCCTGAATCCATATCGAGTGAAAACTTGGTTGGCTTTATTCTCGACCCAGCGCCACTTTTCAACTTCTTCTGGCATGATGTCTTTGACACCGCGGATTGATTTAATTTGCATTTTATTTTTTTAGTTATATGTCTAGCTTAGAAGTTAATCTTTTAGAAATGTCTCTGCCGTTTTAACATCTTCGGGACTTCCAATATACAGGGGAACACATTCATGAATATCACTTGGAACAATATCCAGAATTCGTTCACTGCCTGTAGAGGCAAGCCCACCAGCATTTTCAATAATAAAAGCCAAAGGACTTGCTTCAAAGGCAAATCTTAACTTTCCTTTTGGGTTTTTACTGTCCTTGGGATACATAAAAATACCCCCCTTCAAAAGAGTCCTATGAAAATCAGATACCATAGAACCAATATACCTAGCCTTGTAGGGCGGCTTTGTTGTAGCATGAAACCCCTTAAAGTAATTAATTAACTTTATTTGTTTATTGTCCCAATTTATTTGATTTCCTTCGTTTACACTGTAGATATTTCCTTGCGCAGGGATTTTAATATCGGGGTGTGATAAAAAAAACTCACCAATAGAAGGGTCTAATGTGAATCCGTGAACTCCACTTCCAGAACTATATATAAACATAGTGCTTGAACCATATACAATATAACCTCCGGCGACTTGGTTAGCTCCTTTTTGCAAAAGATCATCTTTGCTTATAGAACTCCCACTGCTTTTTTTTCGGTATATTGAAAAGATTGTTCCTATGCTAACATTTACATCTATGTTTGAGGAACCGTCTAGTGGATCCATCATAAAAATGTATTTACCTGCATTTTTTTCGGGGATAATGTAAGGGTTTTCCATTTCTTCGGAGGTAATAGCGCATACCGTTCCAGACTTCCCAATTATATTCACAAAGGTTGAGTTTGCGAATTCGTCTAGCTTTTGAACTTCTTCACCATGTACGTTAATATTCCCAGTTACTCCAAGTATATGCCCACCGATCCCAGCTTTGTTTACTTCCAACGAGATGATTTTAGCGGCTACAAGAATCTCATTCATTAAACTAGTGAATTCACCTGTGGCGCCTAGAAATTTTTGCTGATGTTGCAGATGCTGCACTAAGGTGGTTTGTTCCATTGTGTTTAACTGGATGAATTTGGCTAGAAGGGCGTTTTTTTTAACTGCAGATAATAATTATACATTAAAAATTGAGTTACAGCAATTAGAATACTCTAGATATAAACTGATATATTTTGTATCATAAGTCTTTGTTAATTAAGTATAAATTTCTTATGAGTAAATATATTTCTGAATATATTGATTTTTTAAAAATTGAGAAACGTCAGTCTAAAAACACCCTTTTGTCTTATCGACGTGATGTTGATCGTTTTGCGATATATCTTTTAAATAAACAACTTGATGAAGTCAAAAAAAATGATGTGAGATCATTTCTTGTTTTTCTCAGGAAGGGAGAGTGTCTGGCACCATCTTCGGTAGCAAGGTGTTTATCTTCTTTAAAATCATTTTATAGTTTTTTGTATGTCGAAAATTTAATCTCAGAGAACCCTACCGAAACTATAGCTTCCCCAAGCCCTTGGCGTAAACTTCCGAACGTGATATCTGTAAAAGATGTTGATGCTCTTATTGCTGCTCCAGATATTACAACTCTTGCCGGAGTCAGAGACTTAGCTATGATT
>JAPYPM010000010.1 GCA_029937635.1 Nitrospinaceae bacterium | reverse complement strand
CATTTTTGGGTTCTGAAAGTACTTTCATTAAAGCAGTTGTGTCGAGTTCATTAAGGGTTGCGACGATAGAAAACCTGCCAACAAATTCTGGAATAAGTCCATATTTGAGAAGATCTTCTGGCTGTACCTTTGTGAGGGTATCTGCAGTTTCTGCTTTCCCTGTTGAAATAGGTTCTTGGCTGAATCCAAGTGTTTTCTTTCCTACACGATTACGAATGAGGCTATCGAGGCCAACAAATGCGCCACCACAGATAAATAATATGTCAGATGTATTAATTTGTAAAAATTCCTGATGAGGATGCTTTCTTCCGCCTTGTGGTGGAACGCTAGCAGTGGTGCCCTCAATAATTTTAAGTAAAGCTTGCTGCACACCCTCCCCTGAAACATCACGAGTGATAGATAGGTTTTCAGTTTTGCGGGATATTTTGTCAATCTCATCTATATAAATAATACCTCGCTCTGCTTTTTCAACATCATAGTCTGCAGCCTGTAATAATTTGAGGATAATATTTTCTACATCCTCTCCAACATAACCCGCTTCAGTAAGTGTTGTGGCATCAACAATAGTAAATGGCACGTCAAGTATTTTTGCTAACGATTGCGCCATTAAGGTTTTTCCAGAACCAGTAGGGCCAATAAGCAGGACATTACTTTTTTGAAGTTCCACATCGTTCATACTCGAATTAGCTTCTATCCTCTTGAAATGGTTGTGGACGGCTACTGAAAGTATGCGCTTACAACGGTTTTGTCCTACAATGTAGTTTTCGAGATGGTCGTAGATATCTTTAGGCTTTAGTAAATGCTCTACATTTTCGGACTTTACTTGGGCACATTCCTCCACCATGATTTCGTTACATAGTTCGATACACTCATCACATATAAAAACAGTTGGTCCAGCAATCAGCTTTTTAACCTCATCTTGGCTCTTACCGCAAAATGAACATCTGTAATTATTGCTCTTTGTAGTCTTTTTTTTGTTCATGGGGTTCCTCTATTCAGTGACCAGTAGAAAGGGGAGTTCATATTTTCAGTTGAGATCATTTATTTTTTTTTACGGGCTCTTCGCGTTTAGTGATTAGCTTGTCAATTAAACCGTATTTTAAAGCTTCTTCACCCGTCATATAGTTGTCTCGTTCAGTATCCTTGCGCACTTTTTTAGGATCCTGCCCGGAATGCGTTGCGAGTATCCCATCAAGAATTTCTCGAATACGAGAAATTTCTTTGGCTTGAATTTCAATATCTGTATGTTGACCTTGAAACCCCCCACTTGGTTGATGTATCATTATCCTTGCATGTGGAAGAGAAAACCTTTTCTCCTTAGCGCCAGCTGCTAATAGCAAGGCACCCATACTAGCTGCCTGTCCAATACAAATTGTCTGCACGTCTGGTTTGATATATTGCATGGTATCGTAAATAGCCATTCCCGAACTCACCTGTCCACCAGGGCTATTGACGTATAGATAAATATCTTGCTCAGGTTCATCTGATTCCAAAAAAAGCATTTGGGCGATAATGGCGTTAGCTACATTATCGTCAACTCCTGTGCCGAGAAATATGATTCTATCCTTAAGTAGGCGGGAGTAAATATCATAAGAACGTTCTCCGCGACTGGTTTGTTCAATTACAATTGGAATCAGCTGGTTGTAAATATCGGTCATATACTCTCTTTCTTTATTTGATTATAAAATAATTATAAGGCTAATTTATGTGATTATAGCCTATTCAGTTTTATGGGATTAATGGGCTAATGCAAAAAAATAAGTATAGACGAGTAAAGTTGCTTTCAATTATTGTCAATATGTTCTTTTCTGTCAACAACTTCTTCCTTAATTTGGACTTGCTTCATTACCGAATCGAGCGTTTTGTCGCGCTTAATTCGGCTTTGTAATCTCGATAAGACTCCATTTTTCCCCCACTCTTTTTTCATTTTCTGGGCATTCGTTTCGCCTAGCATTCGAACCATATTATTGACTTCAGCATTGAGTTCGTCTTCTTCAACTTCAATATTGAGGTTGGTTGCCAATTGATCAAGTACCAGTTCCTGTTGCAATAGTTGGATGGCATTTTCTCGGTGGTCTTTTTTTTGTAAATCTGACACATGTATCTCTTCTTCATCGATGGACTCTGTTTGATTTTTGCTCTGTTGTTCCTTTTTTAAAGCCTGAACGACCATATGCTTGATTTGTTCTTCCACTAAGCCTTCAGGAACTTCGATGGGGTTCATTTCAGTGATTCTTTTTGCGATTATTTTTTTTGCCTCCCTATGGGCATCTCCTCGAGCGTGTTCTTCAAGTTCGGACTTAATTTTTAGTTTCATATCTTCTAAACTAATAAACTTATCTTTTGGTTTAATATTTTTAGCAAAGTCATCATTTAGTTCGGGGAGTTGGTTTTTCTGGATTCCTTTGAGGGAGACATGAAAAATAACATCTTGTCCTGCGATGGTTTTATTGGCAGAGTAATTTTCAGGAATTTTAACCGGGATATCTTTTTCTTCGCCTACGGACATACCTATAAGCTGATTCCCCATGTCCTTTAATAGGTACTCGGATCCGATTTGCACTACATGGTCACTACCTTCTCCGCCTTCAAATAATTTGCCGTTCATAGTTCCTTTAAAGTCAAGCTTAACGAAATCCTGATCTTCAACAGACCTATCTGTTACTTGAACTTTGGTACCTTGATGTTCACGTTGGTAATTAATAGCTTGATCTACGTCATCATCAGTCACTCGTGTGATTTCAATAGGAATGGCTACTTTGGAGTAGTCACTAATTTTAAATCCAGGGACAATTTCTAATGAGGCGGAGACGCTTATATCGGTTCCCTCTTCAGCTTCAACTTCTAAAATTTTTGGTGGGCTTACCGAGCGGAATCCTTGTTCTTGTATCACTTCTGCGAGTTGTTCGCTGATTAGTTCGGTCATGACTTCTTTTTTAACATTCGTCCCAAATCTTTTTTCTAACATTGACATCGGCGCTTTCCCTGGGCGGAATCCTGGTAACTTTACTTGTTGGGCAAGAGCAAGATAAGATTTTTTAACTTTTGCTTCATAGTCTTTGTAAGCGATATCAAACTTGATTTTCTTATTACAGGAGTCAATGTCTTCTATTTTTGTATTCATGATTTGTATTTAGATGAAGATAGTTAATGCGGGGTGGGGGATAGACCAACTTTTTCAAAAACCCGATACAAACTAGGTCTTCACCTCCTCCTCGAACAAATTATTATGTTAAAAAATTTAGCCCCATTACTCTTTCTAGTTGAAAGGTGGTTACAACAATCCCAAAGCAGTTTTATAAATTTTGTTATGTAATGAGTTACACTTTACCATAGGTTATAAGATTCTTTTCCTTGATGTGCAAAGTAATCCATAGCTACCCCAAAAAGTACTCATAAAAATCCTTACTCAAAATATCTATTGGACAGGAGGTCTGCAGATATGATTCTGGAATTAGTCTAGGTTACACATTTCGGAATAGTTATCTTTCAAGCTAGACGGGTGCGCTTCTTTACACTAACAAACAGTTTCCTATTGCAAGCGCCTCGATTCCGGTTCCCATAAAACATCGAAAAGAGTCTTTAGGAGTAGGTTAAATACTATCCCGAAAGATCTATCGGAAGCTATCTTAAATTGATCTTCTTTCATATCCAGATTTTCGTGCATATTTTTATTGAAAGAATTTAATATAAAATAAAAAACCATAAACATTTGATATTATTGGTGCGGATGAGAGGACTTGAACCTCCACGGGTTGCCCCACATGATCCTAAATCATGCGCGTCTGCCAGTTCCGCCACATCCGCTTGTTTGTTTTTAATGACTTACAGAGTTTTTGTAAAACTGATGTAATTATTGTATAACTATTTGTATAACTGGTGTCGAAAAACACTCCCAAATACTCTCTAATCATAATACAAATCGTCATACAGAAAAGATTATACACCAAATCTTTTGAGAGCTAACAATCTGGTGGTTTTAGACCAAAGTTTGGTTATCTTGTTCCTTGTGAGAAAGAACAATCAATCATTCGTCTAATGAAAGTTTTACGAAAGAAAGGTAACTCTTATAAAAAGATTTCAGAGGTAGTTACTAAATCAACTCGTAAAAAGTTTCCTCAATCCTGAGTATTTAATATCTTAAAAAGAGAGAGTACAATAGTCTATTAATTGTTCGCTTATAAGCAAATTTAAATAGACCCCCATCCTAAAAATATTTGGTATTGCCAATCAAAACTGCAATATTTTTTTATAAATTCTTTCAATCTTTCCTTAGCTTAACTGTTAAAATAGGTAACGGAGATCATGTGCATGTCATCTCTTGGTAGCTTTCTTAATTATATTTGTTCTTAACTTTGGATTCATTCAAGGATATTTTTTGCATTATGAAAACCTGCAGGTGAACCAAAGTATTTCTATGAAAAGATACTTGAACTCTCTCAGTTGCTATATTTTAGTTGGTTGGAATAAACCTTTTAATTCTACCTTGATTACCAAAGCATCAAACTAGAAAACTGGAAACTATTGAAAAATATATTAATTATTAGCACTACTGGAATGGGTGATACTCTATGGGCGACACCTGCCATTCGTGCAATTAAAAAAGCCTTACCACAAGTTGACATTGATCTAATTCTCCAGCCGCAATGGAGCGATTTATTTTTTGGAAACAAAAATATACGACGTTTAATTTCTTACCATTCCCAATGGTACCGGCAAATAATTGGACTACCTAAAATGTTACAAAGTCGATACGACCATGTTTTGATTTTTCATGCGAATAGAAATATCAGCCGCATATTACCATGGTTGAGATGCAAATCAATCTTGTCACACCAATATCCCGACAGTATTCCAGGTATTCCAAACAAGCAAATTGTACGATTTGAGAAACCTGTTCACGGCATCCTACATCGTTTAGGCTTATTGGAAAAGATTCAAATTCCTTCAAATGGTACACATATGGATCTTTTTTTAAATGATAACGATCAGGCCGAAGCCTTTTTATTTCTAAAAAAGAACCACATGACTCCTAAAGAATTTATCTATATAAATGCAGGTGGCTCCAGTCCGTATAAACAATGGCCTGTCGATAAGTTTATTTCCCTGACTAAACTTATCCAGCAAAATACTCCTTTAACTATCATGCTTGGCGGAGGTCCAGAGGCGGTAGACAGAGTAGTTTCGATCGAAAAGCAGCTTGATAAGCAACGTGTGACTCGAGCTACTCACCTTCCTCTTGGTATAAATTGCGCCCTAATCGCCCAAGCGCGGATGTTAATAACACCCGACTCAGGCCCTATGCATGTCGGTTTCGCTCTAAAAGTACCTACAATATCTTTGTTTTGGTCAATAAATAGTCAAAACATAATCCGCAACGAATTGAATGGATCTAAATATTGCGGTCCACTTGAAATAGATAAAAGTTTAAGCACGGTGTTATATGGTAATTTTAAGGGAGAAAAAAAAGGATACGGGCCTGAGCACCTTCATTTAAATCCAATTTTAGTTTCTGATGTTTGGGAAAAGGTTCTGGGTTTCTTGAACATGAGAAAATAGGACCCCGAGCTTTATCTTCGTCAAGTTTTGAAGAAAAATAGAGTCTGGTCGTAATGTTTTTTATAATTTGTGTCCCTATCATAAAAACTCACTATTAGACCTTAAAGGAAGCAAGCACGTTTGATAAATTACCAAACCAGTAAAACTTATGGAGAAGGTTTATTTTGGGCGAGATTTTAATTTGTGCTCCGCAGGAGATATGAAATGTCCCGGAGGATGAAATCCTTTGGGAACAGTACAGTTTGGATAAATCCAGTTGTCTTTACCTATTAAAGTGCCAGGCGATATAACTGCATTACAGCCGATTTCGACGTTGTCACCTATGACTGAGCCAAACTTGGAAAGTCCGGTTGCAATTAGTTTATTTTCTATAGATATTTCAATGTCATTGATAGTATCGTTTATCTTTTCTTGTAACCTGCGAAACTGAACATTAGCAAGTCGTGAGCCCGCTCCCATATTGACATAACTTCCTAGAATGCTATCACCGATGTAATTGAAATGACCCGCTTCCACATGATTCATGAGTAGGGAATTTTTAATTTCCGTGCAGTGACCTATCACACAATTACTTCCTACTATGACGTTACCCCTTATATATGACCCCTGACGGATGTCATTATTTTTTCCTATGACCGATGGGCCTTTGATTATAGCTGTAGGTTCTAATGTAGTCCCGCTGTCAATTTTAATTTTAAGGTCATGGGAGATGATAGAAGTTTCGAGTTTTATCCAACCATTCACAATAATTCCCTTAACGGAACTACTTCTGTCAATTGTAAGGCCCGAAACTGATTCAATAGGTTTACATGTGGCGTCTTCCGCTAATATCTTAGTGATAATTTTATTGAGGTTTTTAAGGGGGTCCCAAACTTGTTTGATATTTTGGAAAATATCATTATGCGTAAATTTTTCTAGTTGTGGGAAATAGGAGTCTAAAAAACTGTTCATTATACTAAGTGTAAAAAAAAAGTAGAGTCATGAATGATTATATTTTAAGTTAACGTTTAGTAATATGAGGAAACAACATTTTATACTCCGATAAAACTTAATATAATGATCTTTCAACGATTCGTTTTTTTTGATGATAGGTACCATTTACCCAGAGAAGTAAGGGCATGCCCATCCTTGGTCAGTTGGATAAGATCCTGCTTTACCATTTCTGAAAGGACTCTTGCCCCCTCAGGTTTTTTTAATTTTAGCTTAGTATTTGGAACAGATCCATGGATTAGTTGGTTGAGAACATCGTCCTCTAATTTATAAAGGCGGTTGTTAAAATCCTTCATAGAAGATAGTAGTATTTCATTGCATTTTTTACCTATGGATTTCAATTTTGAAGCGCTCTTCATAGGCCCTCTCAAA
Organism: Nitrospinaceae bacterium; assembly: GCA_029937635.1. Classification (GTDB taxonomy): domain Bacteria; phylum Nitrospinota; class Nitrospinia; order Nitrospinales; family VA-1; genus Nitromaritima. Next base: position 12,812 of record JAPYPM010000010.1, on the reverse strand, counting down.
TTAATCCCTATTTTATTTTCGGTTCCAGAATTACGTATAAAAATAGATGCATGTTCACTTTTTTTTAAATCAAGTGCGATATACAACATGTTAGGCTCTGCACTAAAGTTGGAGAGACGTGGGCTAAAGCCTTTGCTCAGAGCTTCCTGGCATATAGATATTTTTAATAGATTCCAAAGTTGTGATTTTTTATAGAAAAGATTTTTGTTTACGTAATACGTATAGAAAGTTTCTTTATATGCAGGGCGAAACGGGTGGGTAAGATTAGAAAAGTAGGCCCGTGTAGATTTTGAACCTAATAAAATTTGGGTGGCAACAAATGTATTTACAGCACTTTTTACTCCATTACCAAAAAAAACAGGCACTTGTTTTTCATTTTTGAGAGAGAGGTAACCTTCAGTGATACAGTGCCCCGTTACCTCGCTACCAATAGAAAAGAAGTCATTTTTATTATCACTAGTTATACCTTCCTTAGTTTCTAAAAATTGGTTTAACTCTGAGTCCAGTTCCTCGATCCTTAGAACGTTTAGAGATTCTTTTTTTTGAATATCTTTCCACTTTTTAAGTATGCTGGGTGATAACACATCCTGTCCTTTCGATTTTTTGGCTGAGCGAATCAGTTTTTCCGCTTTAAGCAAAGCGATTTTTAGCAAAATCCATTTATCTCCCACAGGTGTGAGCACGGAGAGAAAGCCCAGATCTCTAATCGCGCTCGTTGTATTAAAGTCACTTTCAACCGTGGTAATGAACTTGGTTCCTTTATACCGTTCGGGATCAGAGTTTATGAGGTACTTGGCTTGAAAGAAAGCGGTGGCATCTCCATTCATAACTATCAAGGCGTCTCTAGATGCATCATAATCTAATCGATAGAATCGATCTCCATCGGCATCAAAAATAGCTCCGCAAATTCTTTTATCGCCCTCAGAAACCGAAATGCGATTTTTGTGGCCAAGGTTAAACAACTTTAGAATAGCAACGTGTTTTGAAAATATTCCAGTTCCTTTTTCGATCATTTTTCTTGTTATTATAGATTTATCTTCTAAGTCAGCCACGCCACTTTTTAGATTCACATCCCCGTTTAACTTAGAATTTACTTCTATTACAGTTCCAAACCCGACTTGATGAAAAATTTTTGCGGCGATTTCAGAGAGAGATCCATTAGCGGCATCGACTACTAAGGTGATATTTTTGAATAGGCTGTTCTTAAACTCTGGCGGGATCCATGTATTTTTTGGTGCCAGAGAAAACTTGTGGAACAATGCTAAGGCCTCTTTTCGAGAGTCTATAGGTTTTCCCTTAAGGTTAAGTTTTCCTAGAGTTGAAGGCTCTACTTCAAGGACAGCACGAGTCAAGATCAAATCATTATTAGGTAGTAGTTTTAGGCCTTCGAAAGAAGAAAAAACTTTAATGCCATTCTGATCTCTTGGATTATGAGAAGCCGTTACCATAAAACCACTACAGGCATTTTTGTACAGCATATACATTGGAACCAATGGAGTGGGAACCACACCTAAAATCATTGCATTTACGCCCGCTTTACATATCCCACTAATGACTGCAGAGTTATAATTTCCTTTTGGATCTCTAGGATCCCAACCAACAACAACACTGTCCCCAGTTCGAACTTTGCCTATAGATATCAATTGCTTGATATGTGCATAGGCGTAGATTTCCATGAACTCTTCTGTAATGAACCCAAGTTTTAAGAAAACTTCCTGCGGAGTCAAACCCGTTGCCTCTTCTGAGGAAGATAGCTTTACTTCGCGACGGATACCATCAGTTCCCTGAAAGAGAAACTCATAGGTAGGAGTTTTTTCGTTTAAAGATGTCTTTGAATGCTTTTGAATGGACAATCGCAATAAACCATAAATAGTAGTGTTGATAGTTTGGACAATTAAAATTAACTCTTTATTGAGAACCCTGATGTTAACACAAAGGAATAAAATTATTTAAAACTTGGTTTTCTATGGTCATAACCATCCAAAATCAGATCTATTAATTTTCTGAGAATCAGCACTACAGATAAATTTTCGAAAAATTGCTAACAATGGAAAGTAAACGCAAACCACTCTAGTTTACCACAATTTTATTTTTGGTAAATTTAAGAATTTTTTGGTTCCTCTCGGAAATATTTCTTTGCGATTTAAAATTTTAATACCGGTCCTTGAAGTAGGAAGATTATTCCCGATTTGCATCCTCATTCATCCTAACTTAAGAGCTTAAAAAAAGTAAAATGTTATAAACAAAGGCTTTTATCTTCTATTAGGGCAGCCCTATATTTGGCACAGTCCTTGCTTTTTATTGTGGAAAGTTATTTAAATTATTGAAAAATATATAGTTTTAAGTTATTTGGTGGGCTAAAAACCACCGTAATACACCTACCAAGGGTACGATGAAGTATCTTTTCTCCTGATTGTCTTGAACATCATATTCAATAAAGAGTTAAGCGTAGTCAAAGATTTTTAAAACTGGATTATAAAGGTTAATACTATCGTTCAATTTAACCGATAGGAAACTGTGGTGGAGAATTATAAAACCCTTATTGGGTCAAATCATTTTAAAGTATTAATCTTGTTCCTGGTAGGGATTTTCATCGGGCCGCTTCACGGCAGTGAAGTTGAGGCTCAGATCTCTCCAGAAGGACGTGACAGAACCTATAAACAGGCAGCGCCTCATCGGTTTGAGCGTAGGTTTGACAAGCGAGTTAGTCCAAAATCATCTGTGGTGCCCATCAAACCTAAAAGCATGGCACCCATTTTTCCAGAAGACCTGAAAGAAGTTAACTTTGTTTTAAAGCAGTTATTCATTCAAGGAAAATCTATCTATGACAAGAGAGCTTTAAAACCTTTATATAGGAGTTACCTTAAGAAAGAATTAACCCTTAAAGATATTTATGAAATAGCTCAAAAAATAACCAATAAATATCGAAATGACGGGTATATCTTGTCTAAGGCCATTGTTCCACCACAGAAAATAAACGATGGCGTGGTTCACTTGAGAATTATTGAGGGTTATATCGACAAAATAAAGATTCAAGGGCCTGTTCGAGGTCCTAGAAAACTGATCAATAAGTATAAGAAAAATATCCTAAAATCCCGCCCTTTGCGAGTATCTGATCTTGAACGGTACTTGTTGCTGATAGACGACTTACCTGGAGTAACTGCCAAGTCTATTTTGACACCATCAGAAGATAAACCGAGCGCGACAACCATGACGCTAATTTTAGCTGATAAGGCTTTTGTGGGTCATGTAGGAACTGATAACCGAGGTTCAAAGTTTAATGGTCCATACCAATTTTTAGGTGGTGTGACCGTAAACTCATTATTAGGAGATCACAGTAGAGCGGGTTTACAGGGAGTGCTTACAAGTCAAACAGATGAGTTGCTTTTTTTGAATGCATTTTATGACCTTCCAATAAATCAGGAGGGCACGAGGTTATTTTTTTCAAGTTCAGTAAGTAAGTCTGAGCCAGGCTCTACGCTTAAACAGTTTGACATTAATGGAGATAGTAAGAGTATTACCCTGAGGTTGACCCACCCATTTCTTCGGTCTCGGGGAAAAAATCTGACAGGGCATTTGGGTTTTACAGGAAGAAACTCTAAGACAAAAATTCTTGGGTTGTTAGATTCAGAAGATCGATTGCGAGTTATGAATATGGGAGTCTCTTACGACTTCGCGGATGAATATAAAGGAGTTAATCTCATCCGAATAAACTTGAGTAAGGGGCTAAATATTTTTGACGCTACGGAATCGGGTTCGTCAAACCTTTCCCGATCTCAGGGTAAAAGTAATTTTACAAAATTCACCGGAAATTTAATGCGAATACAAAGCTTATCTCCTAGTTGGAACCTACTAGGAGCAGCTTCCTGGCAATATTCTTTTGATAAACTGTTGGCATCCGAAGAATTTGGAGTGGGGGGCTCTCAGTACGGCCGAGCATATGACTCCTCCGAAATCACAGGTGACCATGGGATAGCCTTTAAAGTCGAATTGCAAAAAGCATTTCGCCCAGCATGGGATTATTTGTCAGACTTTCAGCTCTATAATTTTTTAGATTATGGATCGGTTTGGAATAAGGTTCAAACTTCGACGGGTGCTAAACAACAGGACCTAACCTCAATAGGGTTGGGGATAAGGTTTAACATAACTGATTCGATTTCTGGTTATCTCGAAATGAATCAGCCTATATCAGATAATGTAGCCGCAGAAGGAAATAAAGACCCAAGATTATTTTTCAGCTTGTCTAATAGATTTTGATCGAAGTGCACTTGTTGAGTAGTCCTTTTCACAGAGAAATTTTGAAAATTATATTTTTGGATATTGTTTTAGCCTGAGAGTTGCGAGGGAATTAGTAATGAACATTATGAAAATGGGACAACGGGTTTTTATGCAGTCGGTTCATCCGATTGTGAAAGAAAAAAAATCAATTTTTCCAGTGAGAAGTTCTACTTGCAACCACCGCTTCATTTTTCCAAAAAAGAGGCCTGGACGAGGTCTTACTTTTCTAGTGTCGTTTCTTACGTACCTTTTGGGTATTTTCCCATCATTGATTTATGCTTTGCCAACCAATGGTACCGTGCAGAACGGTTCAGCGATAATTAATCAGGTTTCAGATAGCAGTCTCAATATTTCTCAGAGTAGTGAAAAATCAATCATTGATTGGAACTCGTTTAATATTGCGGGGGGTGAGCATGTCAATTTTCAAGTACCATCTTCAACTTCAGTTACTTTGAATCGCGTGACAGGGAACGATCCGTCTTCAATTTTTGGCAAGCTAACATCAAATGGAAACCTAATGTTGATAAACCGCAACGGGATTCTTTTTGGAAATGGAGCAGAAATTGATGTTCACGGTTTGGTCGCGACGACAATCGATATATCGAATACAGATTTTATGAATGGGCAGTACCACTTCAATATCTCTCCAGAATTTTCAAATACAATTACCAATCGTGGAACGATCACTGCCTTAGAAGGGGGGCTAGTCGCATTTGTTGCGCCGGGCGTCCAAAACACGGGAATTATTAATGCCCGGTTAGGAAAAGTAAGTCTTGCTGCAGGAAATACTTTCACTTTAGACCTATATGGTGATCAACTGGTTAATTTGGGTGTGGATAGCGAGGTCATTGAAAATGTAACTGGATTCGACGGTGAGCAATTAAAATCTCTTGTATCTAACAACGGGAGCATTTATGCAGATGGTGGAACAGTAGCAATGGATGTTCGAACTGCACAGGGTTTGATTGATGGTGTTATCAATATGTCTGGATATATTCAAGCTCGATCCATAGCAAAAAAAAATGGTTCTATTTATCTTACTGGTGGGGATGAAGGGTTGGTCAGTGTTTCTGGGAACATCGATGCGACGGGTTTAGGGGCTAACGAGACAGGGGGGATTGTTCATGTTCTGGGTAATAGGGTGGGCCTTTATGACTATGCACGTATTGATGTTTCAGGTGATGCGGGAGGTGGTCTTGTCCTAGTTGGTGGTGATTATCAGGGTTTAGGATTGATTCCAACAGCAGTAGATAATTATGTAGGACCTAATGTCTCGATTTTTGCTGATGCAGTAACAGGAGGTGATGGAGGAAGAACTATTTTCTGGGCAGATAGACGTACAGAATTTTTTGGAACGATAAGAGTGCGTGGCGGCAGACTATTTGGTGATGGTGGTTTTGTAGAGGTTTCAGGGAAAGAAGAACTTTATTTTGTTGGTAGTGTGGATACAACTGCTCCAAACGGAAAATCAGGAACCCTTTTGCTAGATCCAGATTACATAACTATTTCAGGAGGTTCGGGTACAGCATCTGCCAGTGGAGCGTCTTCTTTTACAACCTATGAAGATATTTTGGAGTCAGTTGCATCCACCACAAACATCGAAATGATTGCTACTAATTCAATCACTTTTAATAACAGTTTGTCATTTGCTCAAACAGCTGGACAAAGCGTCACCTTTACGGCAACTAATGGAAATATATCTGTTACAGATTCCTCGGATACAATTGAAACTTCTGGCGGAAGTATCATTATGACTGCTGGCGGAACTTTGTCTATTGGAGCTGTAGATACCAATGGAGGTGACATTACCCTGACAGGAACCGAATTTACTTTGTCGGGGGCATTGGATGCAGGTGTTGGAACAGTAACTATTCTCGGTGCAAGCGGTGAAACTATTGGTTTGGATGGGACAACAGCTAGCACGACCGCATCGACAATATCGACCATTTGTAATGGTTCTGCCTGCGGGCTGACATTGATACAGAGCGAATTAAGTAATATTACCGCGGCAAAATTAGTGATCGGTGATGACTCAGCTGGCAAAATGTATATCGATGGAGTGACTCTCTCGCATATTTCAGGAGGTATTACCCTCAATTCAAGTGGTTCCAGTGGTTCTGTGGAGTTTGGTACCGGCGATACGACAATAAAAAAGGTAACTATAAATGCTGGCAATGGAATCACTGTAAATGGAGATTTAGCAACGACATCGACTTCGATTTTCAACGCTGACTATGATGATAGCGGGACAGGTACATTTACAATGGCTGCCGGAAAGGCTCTTACTTCTGGAGATAATGCGAGCATAAGCATTGTTGCAGATGATATTGCAGTTTCAGGTACGATTTCAAGTGGCACCGGCTCGACAACGATCACTGTATCAGATGGTGGCACGATCGGTTTAGGGGGTACTGCCGGCAATATGACACTAACGGGTGCAGAGTTAGCCAATATAACAGCAGGCACATTGAACATTGGAGACAGTTCTACCGGTAATATTACGGTAGATGGTATATCCGCAGCGAACAGCAATAATGCCACCACGGTTAACTTGACGACGGCAAGCGCATCGAGTGTTAGTTTTTCTAATAACAACTCTACTTTTAATGCCCTGACCGTTGCAAGTGGGGGTAGTACGAGCTTTGGAAGTGGTTTAACGATAGCAACAGATACAGGAAAACTTTCTCTTGATTCGACATCTATAACAACTGCAGGAGCCCTGACTCTGACCGGAGCAACGGGGATTGATTTTGGAGCTGGCGTCACATTAACCGCTGGCGGTAACCTTGCCATGACGACCACTTCCGGTGATATTTCAGGTGCGGGCGCATTCACACTTACTTCAACGGGCAATATTTCTTTGAGTGAAAACTTAACTACTGCTGGTGCGACGGTTATTACTGCGGATTCAAATGGAAGTGGTGTGGGTGACTTATCAATAAATGCATCTACAACATTATCTACGGGTAACAATTCGCTGACTCTAAAAGCAAATGATATAACGGTGTCAGGATCCATGACTAGTGGCACCGGCTCGACAACGATCACTGTATCAGATGGTGGCACGATCGGTTTAGGGGGTACTGCCGGCAATATGACACTAACGGGTGCAGAGTTAGCCAATATAACAGCAGGCACATTGAACATTGGAGACAGTTCTACCGGTAATATTACGGTAGATGGTATATCCGCAGCGAACAGCAATAATGCCACCACGGTTAACTTGACGACGGCAAGCGCATCGAGTGTTAGTTTTTCTAATAACGCGTCAACGTTTAAGGGTTTAGCAGTTAGTTCAGGAAACGGCATTAGTCAGGGTGTAAATGTAACAACTAGTAACACGACAACTTTAGATGCGGATTCCAATGATGATGGTTCTGGAGATTTTAATAACACGGCTGGAACTTTCTCCACAGGGGGTAGTGCACTTTCTATTACAGCAAACGACTTTGGTCTGTCAGGGTCAATTAATACCGGAACAGGTACCACTACGATTCTCGTATCTGATGGAGGTAGTATAGGACTGGGATCAACAGCTGGGAATATGACAATTGCAGGGTCAGAACTAGGAAACATAACGGCAGGTACACTGACGATTGGAGATAGTACAGCAGGAGCTATGACAGTAAACGGTATCAGCTCAGCAAACAGCACTAATATAACGACTGTTGATTTGAATTCTTCTAGTATTGCTTTTTCAACTGGAGGTTCTACGTTCAAGGGCTTGAGCTCAACCGCGAATACAGGAACAATTACAGGAGCAGTAGCATTAACAGTAGCGGGTACTTCAACTTTTACTACCAGTGCAAGCAATCAATCGATCACATTAAGTAGTACATCGAACGACTTCACAGGTGCAGTAAGTACGAATACAACTGGTTCTTCAGCGAACGCTACGCTTGCGACAAATAGCTCTATTATTCTAGGTGCCTCGACAATTGGAGGAGATCAGTCAGTGACAGTTGGTGGAACAGGCAAGACGATAGTTATTTCTGGAGCCCAAGATGTTAGTGGAACAATTACTTTGCAGTCAAGCGGGGACTTAACATTGACCAGTTCACTGACCTCATCAAGTAGTTCTGATACTGCGATTTTACTTACGTCAACAGGTGGCGGAATATTCGATGGGGACTCAGATGGGTCTGCAGATATTGAGGCAGAAAATGGCAGATTGGTCGCGGTTTCAAATGGTGGATTTGGTACATCAGCCAATCCGATTGAAACTACACTGAGCTCTATCGACCTTACCAACAGTTCAACGGGGGATATAAATATATATGAACTAGATGGTATTGAAATTAGTAGTTTAGCTCAGAATGTAGATGGTAAAGATATTACAGTTTCATATTCTGGTAGTTTGAGTACTCCAGGTTTGGCAACTCTTCCAGATGACTCCTTGGGAACGATAACTTTCACACAACGTCAAGGTGAACCGGTCAGCGTTGCAGATCAGATTTTTGAGGGAACGGGAAAATCTGTGAGTGATTTTTCGCTTGGGAGTACAAATCAATTGGCACAAACATTTGAAAGTAATACTATTAACATGACTCTTCAAAAGAGCGGTTCAAATAGCAAACCAATAGAAAGTCTAGACTCTGATGGGTCCAGGAGTCCCTATGTGACAGATATCTTTAGCGATCCCTACACTTTAGTTGAGCTTTCAAAGGATGTAAAAGAAGTTAACCCTGGGTTATCTACGTTAGCAAACTTTGGAGATAAGGTAGTTGAAGAATCTCAAGTGGCTAAATTGGAATCCGGCAAGCAAGGATCGAACTCAAGTAAGAGTTTGCTCCAGGAAAATAAGAGTGCGTCGAAGGAACTCCTTTGGCAAAAAATGATTAGCAAAATAGCAGCAAAAAAATCACAAAAAAATAATGGGAAAAAATCGAGAAAGTCTCTAGCTAAGGGGAAAACGGATTCAATTAAAAAAAGAACAAATAGCTCGAGCAATTTAGCCCCAGTTTTAGCAACACGATCTCTTGAGAGAGGTATCGTCCCACTTCAACAAAAATCGTTTCGTTAATTAAATTTAAAAACAAAAATTATTCCTTCAAGACTTTTGTAAATTACAGGAGCAATAAAAATACTTTTTAGACCTGCATGTTTTTTTTACAATCAATTCGTGGAGATTTATTTTCGCAAGTATCTTCAACGGCAAGTAGTTTTTTTTACCACCTCGCTTATAGGGTTTTTCCCGAAACAAAATTTTAGTTAAGAGTTAAAGTTGGCACTTAAAGAAATATTATGGCGTAAGCCCAAAGTTTGCCACTTAGATTGATTGTGTAAAGAGCAAAGGTACAAGCATTACTGATATTGCCAGTCACCGTCTCTAATTATTCTTTGTATTGCTCTACTTACCTTGCCAGAGCTCATTCTAAATATCTTGGCAAAACGAGCAGTGGTATCTTGCATGTCCTCTCCCTGCCCAACCATTAAATTTAATATAGCAACTTATGTAGTTCTCAAGGAGGTATATCCTTCACCAGGAAACCAGAATAAACTATTTTTTTATCAGGATAAGATTAAATATAACGTAGCATTTTTTTAAATTCAGAAAAAACTATAACTAGTTTTCAGAGGAAGTTATTTTGGAGTTATTTTGATGGTGCATATTAATTAAAAAATCAGAATCAACTCGCGGCATGAAACCGAATTTAGTACTGCTATCAATCTCTTCATTTAAAAAATTGTACGGAGTGTCATTTAGTGAAACCACTTCAAGTTCGAAATTTATTTGTGATATTTTTTCTTTTCCTAAAAGGTGAAGCGAACTTTTGTCTATATTAAACGGTTTACTTGTGTTCTTTAGAGCTTTAATAGGTTCTTCTCCGTCAGCCATTCTTTGTTGAATTGCCACCTCGATCTTTTGTTTTCGTTTTAGGTGCTTCGCATGATCAAAGTCAGGTTGAGATAAGATCATCCAGTCGAGATGAGGCCAATAATTATTAATAAAGTCATCAAAGAAAACTGGTTCACCCTGACTAAGGTGAATGTCGCGAGATTTTTCAGGAGATTCTTTAAGTAAAGAGTTGTATAGCTCAATAATATTGAAAACAGAATCGTAAATAACCATTAGATGGTATGTGTTCATCCTTTCATGAGTACGGAAAGAGTCCATAGCTTGAATTAGAATGACTAGAAGGCTGTGCATGTCTTCAATTGTAAGAAAGCTAGCAGCCCATGGAAATCTTTTTTGATACCATTCAGGAATATTCGATGGATATTCTTGTCGACTAGAATCGGTCGGGGGTTGGTTGCCGTTATCTAGGTAGTTTAGAATGTCATCTACTTCTTTATATGCGAGATCTAAACCGCCTCGAATAATAGTATATGGAAACAAAGATCTTTGATACTCCATGTATATCTTAATCTCAGGGTCTTGATCTTCAGCACTATGTTTAAAATCTCTTTGAGATATGTCTTTAGCGAAAATTAGCATTTTGATTTAATAGGAGCGTGTAGGGTTTATTTAGGGTTTGTTTTTAAAAAATTGTTGGGAAAAGTTTTTGAGAATATTATCTCTTTCTTCTTCGCTCATATTTGAGACAGTATTTTGCAACTCTTTGATTTGATCAGGCGTGAGTTTGGATATACATGATTGAGCCTTTTCATTGAGGTCTTCCATATTCGGGATGGTAGTTTTGGAGGGATTACTTTTTCGATTTGGGGTATTTAGTTTTTCTTTTAAATTATTACTGGATCGAAATTCAATAAAATCCCCCTTTACAGTTCCTATGATTTTGTGCTGAATTAAGTTAGTAAGTACTTCTTTGAGCGCGACATTGTTATTTTTACAACTTTCATAGATTGATTTGAAAGGTAAGCGTACAGTTTTTTCTGGGAAGCCACTCTTCTCAATGCAGTGTTTAATGCTGCTTTCCACGGCAGATAGTTCAGGCATAAGACTATACGTTTAAAGGTGGATATTTGCGAAAAAACTACTAACTGTGATTGTAGTATAATCTTTTTTAAATGTTTTAAGAAATTTAAATAAATTAATATTTTTAATAACAAAAGTATCTTTGTTTTTGCTCAGAATTGGAGACGTATGAGGAGAGAAGGAAAGGTTAAAAAAAAATTACTCTCAATGAAAAGGGCTACTAAAAAAACCCATGTAAAAGTAAAGGGGCAAGATATCCAAGCTTCCTCTCAAGTGAATCTTCGTGTAGCCATTTCTCAGATGAATTCGGTCGTGGGGGATTTTAAGTACAACGAAAATTGTATTAAAAACTCTCTCAAGGAGGCCACCAAATTTGGAGTTGACTTAATTTTATTTCCAGAGTTGACGCTGACAGGGTACCCACCTGAAGACCTACTTCTGAAAGATGATTTTATTACAAAAAACCAAAAAACTTTAAAGAACTTGGCATTAGGTGTGAAAGAAATTGTCGCTGTTGTTGGTTATGTAGAAAAAGTAAAAAGAAATTTATATAACTCTGCCGCATTGATATATAAAGGCAAAGTGATCGGGAATTATAGAAAAATGATTCTTCCGAATTATGGAGTTTTTGACGAAAAAAGATATTTTGCAGAAGGTGATGAGCCAACCTGTTTTGTAATGAATGGCATAAAGATAGGTTTAACTATATGCGAAGATATCTGGGACGTGAATGGACCTGGGAAAAAAGTTTGCGAAGATGGGCAAGCAGATATTCTACTCAATATTTCCTCCTCTCCTTACTTCAAAGGAAAAGGTAAAGCGCGCGAGAATATGATCCGTAAAAGAGCTAGGCAATATAAGGCACATATAGTATATGCCAACTTGATAGGTGGTCAGGATGAGTTGGTGTTCGATGGACATAGCCTTGTGGTAGCTCCAGATGGGACTTTTGTAACTAAAGGCAATGCATTTGAAGAGGAAATGATTTATGCGGATTTAAAAATTTCTCCGAAGACTCAAAAACAAGATTTAAAAAAATCGATAAAGTCATCGATTAGGACATATCACATTCCGACTATTTTAAACCGTGTGAGTAAGCCGGTCATCCTAAAGCGTCAGATTCGTAGAATCGAATCGATAGAAGAAATTTTTAAGGCCTTGGTTCTTGGCACTCGCGATTATATGAAAAAAAATGGTTTCGGTAAAGCGGCTATCGGTTTGAGTGGAGGAGTTGACTCAGCTCTTACCGCAGTAATAGCAGTGAAAGCAATCGGCGCAAAAAATGTAGTGGGTATTACCATGCCTTCTAATTATTCCTCGCAAGGAAGTATAGACGATTCAAACGCTTTGGCAAAAAATTTAGGGATAAGTATGATTTCACTCCCTATAAACAAAGCTATGCTAGCCTACGATAAAATTCTTTCCAAAGTATTTAAAAACTTACCCGTGAATACTACCGAAGAAAATCTACAAGCTAGAATTCGGGGCAACCTAATGATGGCTCTTTCGAACAAAATGGGATGGCTCGTATTGACTACCGGTAATAAAAGCGAATTCAGTGTTGGTTATTGTACTTTGTATGGTGATATGGCAGGAGGATTTGCCGTTATTAAAGATGTTCCAAAAAAATGGGTATATCGATTATCGAAATGGA
>JAPYPM010000280.1 GCA_029937635.1 Nitrospinaceae bacterium | reverse complement strand
CAGTCTATCTTCTATTAATATTGAGGTTGCCCGGCAAGCTGATATTTCGCTTCGGTTTGTTTAATTTGGTTACTTTAATAATTCTACTTGGTTGGAAAATATCTTTTGTAGCGTTTGGGTTTGTTGTTTCGGTCTGGGCTATTTTAAACTTACTGAAAAACAAATCTGATTTATCTAACCGACCTTTAATATGTATCGGATTTTATATTCTTCTGTTTTCTTTATTTTTACTTCATAAACTAAATCTGGCAAATATAGAATTTACCTCTCAATTAAAACAGACTGCACCATGGTTCCCAGCCGATATTCTTCTTTCCTTTTTTGTTACCCTTTCTTTTTCGTACATCTTTGTTCGATGTATAGATCTTGCGCGGTCATGTATCTGGGAAAACACACCATTGATTGATCCTATTTCCTTAATGGGATACCTAATGCCATTTCATATGCTAGTAGCGGGTCCGGTTAATATTTATGATGACCATGTCCGAGCGGAGGAGAAGCCTTTTTCTCCCATGACTCCGAGTAACGTATTACTTATAATCAATGAAATTACCACGGGTCTTTTTTATAAATTTGTTCTTTCAGAGGGGATTAGAATTTATTTTTACGGTCTAACTGGAAATATCTCGATAGACAAGTGGTTTGATCCTTTTGTATTGGTAATTTATGTCTTTTTCGATTTTGCCGGATACTCAAAGATAGCAAGAGGCTTGGGCCATCTTTATGGAATCCCAACGCCCATAAATTTTAACACACCATTCTTAGCGACTTCGGTAACAGAGTTTTTTACACGCTGGCATATGTCAATGGGCCAATTTATAAGACGTAATTTTTTTATACCAATCCAGCTCCAATTGGTTCGTCGAGTTGGTGTAGGATGGTCGTCAGCAGCCAGTATTATCACTTTGGTGATATCATTTGGTTTTGTGGGGCTTTGGCATCGGTTGAGTTGGACTTGGTTTTTGTGGGGAATCGCAATGGGAATTCTAATGGCGGGAGAAAAATTTATGCTAACCTTTTTAATCAAGAAAAAAATGAACTCAGCAGGAAGTATTAAAATTGTAACTAATAACCTTGGAAGATTGTATGTATTTCTTGTGGTTGCTATAACTGTGTACTTTACTGCCAAGGAGACATTTCCAGAATGAATGAAGATCCATTTTCGCGAACTTTTAAAAATAAATCCGATTTGACTTTTTTGAAAACTACCTTTTTGTTAACCTGGATTGTTTTCAAACTGACCATCTTAGCATCGATGGTTAATCAAGGAGCTGCAGAATTTATATATGCTGGATTCTAATACTTCAAAGAAAAAAATATCTATAAGTGTAGTCATAGTTTTGGGTGTTGTAGGGTTATATCTGGGAATTCTTTACCTTATAAATACATTTGCAGGTTCCTTTGGTCTAGTCCATTTTTTAAACTCCAAAAATATTATGGAAACTCACCGAAAGGAGCTTATGGTGAAAATCCAGCGTGATTCACATTTTGGAGATATTAAAGCCGAAGAATATATTAAAGAAGTTGAAAAAATAATCACTATGGAGAAAAAACGAAATCTAGGAGAATGGGTGTCTTTTAAGTCCTTTACCCCAAATGTATCAGGGGAATATATAAATACTAACGACTATGGAATGAGGTCTAGGTGGAGCCTTAGGGAAATGGTTCAAAGGGCAAGAAGTAATCGTAGAGAGGGTATACGAAATATTATTATTTTAGGAGGTTCTGTTGCATTTGGCTATGGTGCAACCAAAGATGAATTAACTATCTCCAGTGTTTTGAACGAAACTCTAGGGAAAGATAAATATGAAGTCTTTAATTTAGCACAAGGTGGTTTTACTAGCTTTATGGATCTTTTTTCTTTAACTACAATTGGATTATACCTTGAACCAGATATTATTATTATCATGGAAGGTTATGCAGATATTCACCATCTGGTTTACGATTCAAAAGGCGGTGAACTTGCTTGGGGGTTATTCAGTAAATCAGAGGAAAAAATGGATCCAGAATTTGCTTTTAATTTTCATTACCAGAATCTGGATGCGATATTAAGGTTAGGTACTCATATGAATCGCCAGGTGGTTCTTGCTCTACAACCTCTAAGTGGATTCGAAAATAACAGCACTATTGAGAATGAAAAAATAAAAAAGATATGGCCTTTGTATCCGCGGATTCGTGAAATGATGCGATTAGTTGCCGAAAAAAATAATGCTGATTTTCTTGATTTATCTGTAATATTCAAAGGTGAAAAAAATTCTAGCATAAACTTTTTTGATAAAGCGCATCTTACCGTGACGGGACAGAAAAAAGTTGCCATGACTTTTGCAGAAACAATTAATAATATTAGCGCAGAAAAGTCACAGCACTTGGATATTTTGAGATTAAGTAGGGAGGCGATTCGGAATATATTGGCGCAGGATTTTTCCGGGGAATATACAACAATTGAGGATTATTAATTCTACTTGCCTAATTTAGTGCTTGTTCTATTTTGAATAGTATAACTTGCTTCCCCCTCCCACCTCTACATGCTATAAATAATAAAACAATTTAAAATAATGAGGTTTTTTAAAGAGTGGGAAAAATATTAAGATTTGTAAAAGAGTATAAAAAAGTTTTTTTGGTTCCTTTGATTCTCATGATAGCTATAACTTTGGTTGTACTTGTTATAGCTTCTCTCAGCCAAGAATCCAATTTTAAATATTTGGGCTGAATTTTTCCGCATAGCATTAATCTATTCGATGGTTCCTAAAGGAAAAGATGCAGTGTCTAAAACTTTAAACACATCTCGTCAAATTCTTTGTTGGCTCTGATTCATGCTTGACTTTCATTTTAAGAAGTTTATCCAAGTCTTTTTTTGAAAAATTTGGGTTATCCATAAAATTTTTATAAAAATTTACTACTTGGTCATCTGTGAAAAATTTTTTCATAACCTTGTAACTATTGTGAACCCTGTTTGGGTTTAGAGTGACGTTGCGCATCCATTCCCATCTAATATTAGTGATTTTATCTCCTTTTAAAGGCACCTTTTCTTCGGAAAAAAAATCCCCATAAAAATAATTACTTTCAGCTAGTTTTGAATGAGGAGCCACGGTCATTTGCTCATCAATTAATCTAGCTTGTTCTGGAGTTGGGTCAAGTGCATCGAAAAGTGGAGTTCCTCGATAAACCCTACAAATACTTAGAACAGGTTGAGCTAGGTGAGTAAGGTCTTTGGCAAAATTTACAGTTTCCATGGCTTCTTCCATAGTTTCGGATGGGAAGCCAACAATAAAGAATGCACAGGTTATGA
>JAPYPM010000279.1 GCA_029937635.1 Nitrospinaceae bacterium | reverse complement strand
AAAGTACCAAGAGGGAGAACCTTGGGCTGGCTACAAACAGTTTTGCGAAAACTTTTTTGGTCCTCTGGCATTGATGAGTTATAAAGATATTAGGCTCGGGCGGATGTTGTGCGAATACATTTGTGGCATCCCATTGGACTTGGTTTCATCGTTACTCCCTGGCAGGACTTACTTCAATTTTAATTTAGCAACGCATATTCATTTGCATGCTAGATGCCAAACAAAACATGCTGATAAAACTTCAATAGCTACCAGTAACAAAATAATGAGTAGAAAGTCCCTTCTTGGACTCATAGATAGTCTGGCAACAGAAATTAATAATATGCGTTGGAGACCTAGGGAAACTGAATGGGCAAACTATTACAGCGAGTGTACCCACGTCCCAAAATTTTTGGAGAAAAAAATTGAACTGGTGGCAGCCTATCTGGACTATTTAAAACCAGATACCGTATGGGACTTGGGAGCCAACATAGGGGTTTTCAGCAGAATTGCAAGTGACAGAGGCATAAACACAATTTCAATAGATATCGACCCTGACTGTGTTGAGACAAATTACCTTCGGACACTAAAAAACGGCGAGAAAAATCTCCTTCCCATTTGGATTGATCTTAACAACCCTAGTTCTGGTATTGGTTGGGAAAATAAAGAAAGAATGTCCCTTCAGGAAAGAGGACCAACAGACACCATACTGGCATTAGCTTTGATCCATCACTTAGCTATATCTAACAATGTTCCGCTTGCAAAAATAGCCAGATTGTTTAGTAACATTTGTCAATCATTAATAATTGAGTTTGTCCCAAAATCTGACTCCATGGTTCAGAAGTTATTGGCTACTAGAAAAGATATCTTCTCTGACTATACCCAGAGTGTATTTGAAAAAGAATTTCAAACGTTTTTTAAAATCATCAGATCAGAGAAAGTTGGCGATTCAAACCGGATTCTTTATCTCATGAAAAACAAAAACCATGCCTGACAAAAAACCTCTAGTACTCCATCCTTTCATCCTGGCTGTTTATCCCATTCTTTTTTATTACAACCTAAACAAGCATGAGATATTGTTTTCTGAAACACTAATGCCGATGGCAATATCACTTATTGCCATACTTTTACTGCTATTATTTTTGAAATTTACATTTAAGAAAACCGCGAAAGCAGGAATCCTCTTATCCCTCATTTTACTATTATTTTATTTTTACGAGGCAATTCATACTGATATAGCCTTATATAAAATAGGTGACTTTGTTTTAGGTGTGGATCCTAATTTATTCTGGAGCTACGGGATTCTTTTTACTCTATCCACTATTGGCTTGTGCTTTTGGAGTGGGAAACATCACAAAGTGACAGAATATTTAAATGTGGTATCTGTGGTTTTAATTGCCTTCCCTATTATTGGCTTAGCAAGTTATAAAATATCTAGTGAAGGATACAAACTCTTTCCGTCAAATCAACCGAAGCAAGTCGCTATCGCTGATAACTTCAATTACGCTGGTCCAAAGCCAGATATCTATTACATCATTTTAGATGCTTACATGCGCGACGATGTTATGAATGAGTTTTGGGGGTTTAATAATAGTGAGTTTATAAATTCTTTAGAAAGCCGTGGATTTTATGTGGTTCCTAAAAGTCGTTCAAATTATCAGCAAACAATATTCTCACTGGCTTCTTCTTTAAATATGGAATATCTTCCGACAGACTTGGGAGTTGATTCTCCTTATCAATTTAATAAAATTCATTTGATAGAAACTATAGAGAAAAATAGAGTTGTTAACTTTCTTAAGTCCCTAGGTTATCTTTACGTTCACCTGTCAGATAATGCGGCAGAAACAAAGATGAATGGACAGGCAGATATAGTCATTACTAATAGGAAATACACAAGTTTTTTTTCTCAGTATTTATTGAGCAAAACTATTTTAAAAAAAAATAAATTTTTTTCTCTAAATCCGGTTCAAGATAAAAGAGATAATATTATTTATGGATTTAATGAATTAGAGGAAATACCAAAAAAAAATATACCGACCTTCACCTTCGCACACTTTTTGATGCCGCATAGTCCTCAGGCTTTTGATGAAAATGGTGGCATTCCAATTCAACGCACTCCTGCCGCAGAAAAATATTTTAATGAAGTTCTCTATGCTAATAAAAAAATCAATCAACTGGTTGACTATATTTTGGCAAATTCAGAAAAACCGCCAATAATTTTAATTCAGGGGGATCACGGAGCCCTTGCGCAGGCTGCTAAAATACCGAATACAACTCAGATTAAAAAAAGCTATAGTAATTTAAGTGCGTATTATCTTCCTGGGACGGGAAAAGATAAATTATATGAATCAATTACACCCGCAAATTCTTTTCGCTTAATTTTTGATCATTATTTTGGAACACAACTCGGTCTTTTAGAGGATATAAGCTATTACTCTATTCCTCATACCTTCTGGTCTGCCAAATTCTCGAGACCTAAAGAATCGTCAGGCGCACGAAAATTTATCCCTATACCGGACGAGGATTTATTGTTCCACGGTCCTTCTGCTTGGACTAACAGTTTAGAAAAAACGATTCTTGAAAAGCCTGATTTTGTAGAGGCACATATAATGCTAGGAAAGTATTATGCTGAATTACAGCGTTTTCCTGAAGCTATCGCTGCTTGGGAAAAGGCACTATATCTCGACTCTGATTCTACTTGGGCATACATATTTCTGGCCGATCATTATATTCAGGTGAGAAATTTTTTGATGGCACTTAAAATTATCCAACGGGCCATCAGTGTGAATCCTAACGTAGCAGAGAACCACGCACTTCATGGCCAAGTCTCTCTCTTTTTAAAAGATAAGGAAAAGGCATTATCTTCTTATGAGAAAGCAGCTTTAATTTCCCCATCTTCTCCTAATTACAATAATTTAGGATCTGCTTATGCTATTTTTGGCTTAAACGAAGAAGCAAAATTAAATTGGAAAAAATCCGTAAAAATCAACCCAAGGAATCACGAGGCTTACTTTAACCTTGGTCGAATATTTTCAAAAACAAAAGGCTATGAGGAAGCAATTAAATTCTATCAAAAAGCTATTGAACAAAAACCTGATTATTTGAAGGTCTTTTATAACCTAGGAATTATTTATTCAATCTTAAATAAAACTAATGAAGCGATTGAATACTACCAAAAAGTATTAGCTCTTAATCCCAATCATATGCTTGCCCACTTCGCATTAGGAAACGTTTTATTGAAAAGCAATAAACCAGAATCAGCCCTGTTAGAATATAAAAAGGCTATTAAATTGAACCCTGATCATACCCCCTCGT
>JAPYPM010000278.1 GCA_029937635.1 Nitrospinaceae bacterium | reverse complement strand
TGATTCAAAAAATTACACCAGACTTGGCCTTATCATTTCGCCTCAAAGATAGTACTGGTGCTTTGGTAGGGGATGTCATTCCTGACGGCCCTGCAGCTAAGGCAGGAATAAAGCGTGGTGATGTGATTGTTAAGTTTAACGGCCAAGAAGTAAATAATATGGAGATGTTACCAAAAATAGTGGCACAAACAACTCCAGATTCCGATGTTAATGTTTTAGTTATTCGTGATGGGAAGTCAATGACTCTCAATGTTCATATCGCAATACTCAAAGATACTAACCAAAGGGTAGCACAAGGAGGTGCCACAGAAGATCCATTGGGTATGCAAGGGCAGGATATAACACCTGAATTGGCTCAGAGTTTAAATTTAGATAGTGACGTGGGGGTTTTGGTATCTGATGTTACAGCAGGACAATCTGCTGCAGAAGCCGGAATTAAGCGTGGCGATGTTATTACAGAAATTGATCGAAAGCCTGTCAGTAATATGTCTGAATATCAACGTTCACTTGGAGCTATTAAAAAAGGTCGTACAGTTTTATTTCTTATCAAAAGGGGTGGGACTACAATTTACATTGCCGTCAAGCTTAAATGATATTGTGCGGTATTTGCTAATAATTTAAAGAATCACTTTTCTTCTAACGGTAAGCCTTTAGGCTTGCCGTTTTATTTTTTTCTCAATGAATCATTTTTACGCTTTAGTAAAATTACAAATTCTAATCATTTTTCTGTTTGTGTCTGTTACTTGGGCGGAAAATGATAATCGCAGAACTCCAATTGTTAAAGCTGTGGAGAGAGTAGGTGCTTCCGTTGTTAATATTAATACTAAAGAAGTCGTACCTGCCGTACGAAATCCATTTAGAGATTCGCGCAATCCTTTTTTTGATCAATTCTTTAAAGAGCTTTTTCCAAGTAGAGACAATAACCGCAGGAGTTTAGGGTCGGGTGTAATCATACATCCTGAGGGGTACATTCTCACAAATGAACACGTTGTTTCAAATGCAACTATCATCAAAGTCACTCTTATAGATAATCGTGAGTTTGATGCTCGTTTAGTAGGAGCAGATATTAAGTCCGATTTAGCAGTTATTAAAATTAAAACTAAAGAAAACCTACCTCATGTAAGCTTGGGTCGTTCAGACGACTTGATGATTGGAGAAACTGTAATAGCAATTGGAAATCCATTTGGACTCCAGCATACGGTTACTACAGGAATTATCAGCGCTCTTCACCGTAGCATTAAGGGAGGGAAAAATAGAGTTTATAGGGGGTTTATCCAATTGGATGCTTCAATTAATCCTGGTAACAGTGGTGGTCCCCTCCTCAATATAGAGGGCTCCCTAATAGGAATTAATACAGCCATTTTTAAACAAGCTGAGGGAATTGGGTTCGCTATTCCTATTAACAAGGCTAAGAGAATCATAAACGACCTTATTCGCTACGGCAAAGTTCGCCGTGGATGGCTAGGTGTTTCAGTACAGAGTATAACTAAAGAAATGCTCAGTTTTTTCCATATTGAAAGAGTAAGAGGTGTAGTTGTAACTCGTATTATGGAAAGAAGCCCTGGTGCACGAGCTGGTTTAAAACGAGGAGATGTGATTTTATCTTTAGAGAATAATGAGGTCAGTGATAAGACCGACTATAGCGAAAGAGTTTCGACTTACCCAGTAGGGAATACAATATATATGGGAATATTGCGAGATGGTAAGGAAGAGTCTGTTTCTTTGAAAGTTTCGTTACTCCCTACAAGCCAAGTGGCTGACTACGTAAAGATTTGGTTGGGATTTACTGTGAATAAAATTCAACAATCTTTGGTACGTCGATATCGTTTGGTAACTAGTCAAGGCGTTGTGGTAACTAGCGTGACTCCCAATAGCGTGAGTGGTAAGATAGGAGTTCAGTTGGGGGATATTATTCGTCAGGTTAATCAAGTAAGAATTGAAAATGAAAAAGATTTTAGAGCAGCTATGGTGGAGGCAGCAGGACGAGATAGTGTTCTTATTTTAGTCCAAAGAGGACAAAATGGATACTATGTGACGTTGGAACCTTGACTTCCATATTATCAATTGACTAGTTGTTTTAGAAAAAAATGTAGTCTCCAAACGATTTTTTTCTAAAGCATCATTTTTTTGCTTTATTAGCTCACTCCGTAGTACTTTTCTTGTATGTGTTGAAGGTTTTTTCCTTAGGTCCGGTAAGTACTCTAGTTTCAGCAGACTTGAATGTTACACTCCTTTCCAAAAATAGAAGTTTTCTAATAATAGGCTAGTTTTACTGGATTGATTTTATACAGTTGACATTTAGTTGTCAGTTCAAGTAGCTAATGAAACATAATTATCTATGTTGAAACAATATAAAATAAGAATTGAACGTTTGCGTAGGGATATTAGGCAACACGAGACTCTTTATTATGTAAAAGATAGTCCCGTAATTTCAGATCGTGATTACGATTTGCTAATGCGAGAATTACAGGGTCTAGAAGAAAAATTTCCTGAGCTTATTTGTAAGGAGTCTCCAACACAAAGAGTGGGGGGTAAGGTATCAGAACAATTCCACCCCTTGATCCATAAGACTCCAATGCTTAGTCTTGATAATGCTTATAGCATTGATGAATTGAGGGATTTTCATGCAAGGGTTCTTAAAGGACTGGGGGATTTTTTATCCAAAGATATTGAGTATTCTGTGGAACTTAAATTTGATGGTCTGGCGGTGGCTCTTACTTATGAAAAGGGAGTTTTTGTTAAAGGGGCAACTCGAGGTAATGGTAAAGAGGGTGAGGATATAACGGCTAACTTAAGAACGATCAAATCTATTCCACTTACTCTTCCAATGAATAAAGAAAAAATTAATTTTTTGGAAGTGCGAGGAGAGGTGTTTATGCCTCTCGAAAGTTTTCGTAAGCTTAATAAAACTAGAGAGAAAAATAACGAAGTTTCTTTTGCCAATCCTAGAAATGCCGCAGCGGGGTCATTACGTTTGTTAGATCCTGTGATTACGGCTTCTAGACAACTTGATATCTTTGTATATGGCATTAGTGACGAGATGGATTCTTTAAAGACACACAGTGAAACTCAAAACATGTTGCAAAGGTTAGGGTTTAAAGTGAACACCAATCAATATGTTTGTGGATGCTTCAAAGATGTTTTGCCTTATATTGAAAAATGGAGAACTGAAAAAAATAAGCTTAATTATGATATTGATGGACTAGTTATCAAGGTCAACTCGCTGGATTTCCAAAAAGCATTGGGTGCAACTACTAAGTTTCCACGATGGGCAGTCGCCTACAAATATGAGGCAGAAAAAGCAG
>JAPYPM010000277.1 GCA_029937635.1 Nitrospinaceae bacterium | reverse complement strand
CTATAAATCCGGTAGCTCCACATACAAGAACCTTTTTTTTAGCCATGATATTGAAAACTTTTTAAGGTTTTATCTTTAATTAAAAACCTAGTTTCTTGATAAGATTTTTGAAGCTCTCTAATTTGATCTGCTTCTAATGGACCTAAGTCACTCGCGATAATATTTTCTTCAATTTCTTTCTCGTTAAGAATTCCAGTAATTGTAGATACAACCTGACGATAGGAAAAAAAAACTAAGGGCAAATTGGATATTTGTTTGAGAGAAAAAATTCGTTTTGTGCGAGAGCATTTTCAAAGAGCTTTGAATCCCTGTAGTTAGAATGTTCATGCTATGAAATAACGTAGATTCTATATCATTTAAAGGCTTTGCTTTTTATATTAAAAGTGAAGTTAATTCTCTACTTTATTATCCCACTTGCATTATTTAGGATGCGTAACAGATTTTAAAGTTTGACAAACTTTTTACAGGAGAACGAGATAAGCGAGAGAAGCTTCTCCAAAAACATTGAAAGACAGAGCTAGTTTGAAATAACGACTCCCTTTAAGTTTTTTATTAAGTGTCGTAGCGATTTAATTTACCTTCCTCCCGCAACAGGTAATACGGCTCCGGTAACATATGACGCTTCATCTGATAATAACCATAAAACTGCAGAAGCTACTTCTTGAGGTGTTCCTAATCTTCCTATCGGGATTTCTTTTTTTATATTTTTAAATGCTACTTCATCTGAGAAATCATGTTGGTCAGTTTTAATAATACCAGGACTGACTGCGTTAACTCTAATTCCTTCAAGCGAAACTTCTTTCGATAGGGCCAAGGTAAAACTATTAATTGCAGCTTTAGAGGCAGCATAGGGAGTGAGATTAGAGCCCCCGAACTCAGCTGCTTGTGAAGATATATTAACAATTGCACCTCCTTGTCCGCGGTAAGAAGTGGACATTCTTTTAACTGCTTCTTTGGTGCAGTAGAAATAACCCAAAAGATTTACTTCAAAGATGTGTTTGATTTCCGCGGGGGCAAGATCACTTAATTTAGACCTTGGGCCTGAAATTCCAGCATTGTTAACCAAGGCAGTAAGGGGACCTAATTCTATTTCCACCGTCCTAAAAAGACTTTCAACTTGTTCTATAGAGCTAATATCGGCTTGTACAGGAATAGCTTCTCCGCCCTTAGAATTTATTTCCTCAACTATTTGGTTTGCTTCCTTATAGTTTTTTCTATAATTTACACACACGGAATACCCCATCTTTGCTGCTTTAGTGGCGATAGATGCTCCTATGCCACGACTACCTCCCGTAACGATCAAAACTTTTTTCCCAGATTTAATGATTTTTTGTTTAGGGTTGTCTATCTTGCCCAGATCTTGGGGATGCTCTTTGAGGTATTGAAGAAGATTATCCTCAGAACTTTTTTTGAAGGCTGGGAAAGTGGAAGCAATTTTAGTATTGTCTATATTCCCGGTGCTGTAATGTCCCTCACCAAATTGAATATTTTTCCCCAATACTTTGGCAACTTTCCCCAAGGTAATGTTTCTAGAAGACGCCAAATTAAAAACTCCTTGGAGATCTTTTTCAATAGAATATTTTATAAAATTTAAAATGTCTGAATAAATTATGATGTTGTAAACAGATGCGCTAGAAAGCCCTACAGTACAAGGTTCATTTTCGATCATTTGCATTAGCGTATTTTTTCTAGAATGAGTTCCTAAGGGAGTTGAGCTTCGTATGATTAAATAGTTTTTAGCTTCTTGTTTTACGATAGCTTCTGAAACTAGCTTTGATGTTGCATAAATGCTACTCGGGCCATATAGATCAAGAATTTCATTTTCAGAATGAGTTCCAGTATTTTTACAGTAAACATCAATTGTAGAAAAATAAATAAATTTATCATATTTTAGGGTTGCCAACTCCTTTGTTAGGAAAATATTATCGTCGAAATAGGAGTATGGAGAATTGGGGTCGAGTGTTTTTGAGCTGTTAAAGGCGCAGTGAATGATTGCTTTAAAATGAGTTTTCTTAATGCGTTCCCATTCTAATTTTGATGTGTTACGAGCCAAACCCATGCCACCGAGGTTCTCGTAAGTGTACCTTCCAATTCCGCTTTGAATCCCTGTAGTTAGAATGTTCATGTCATAAAATCGCGTTGGTTCTATATTATTTAGAGGTTTTGATTTTTATATTCAAAGAAAGTTAATTTTCTAATTCACCATTTATTTAGTTTGCATACTTGGATTGTTTTTATAGTATATGTACACAGAATATCCTGTTTGCGAGGTTTTAAGTGAGGTAGCTGCTCCTATCCCGGGACTTCCCCCTGTAACGATTAAAACTTTTTTTCAACTTTCATGATATTTTTTTTAGATTTTTATTGTCAAAAATAAACTGAAACTTTTGGTAAGTTTTTTGCACATCTTTAATTTCATTATCTTGTAATGGCCCTAAATCGCTAGCTTTAATATTTTCTTTAACTTCGAGTTCGTTCAGTACTCCTGGAATTGCGGTTGTGACTCTAGGGTAAGATAAACAAAATCTAAGCGCAAATTGTGTGTCTGTTTGTAAGGAAGAATCCCCTTTACATGCGAGAATTTTTTTAGAGCCTCTGATCCAGTTTTGAATATGCTGGTTAGGCCAAAGGCTACGATGGTCCTGTTTATCAAAATGAGTTGTACTATACAATTTTCCACTAAGAAAACCAAAACATAG
This sequence comes from Nitrospinaceae bacterium, assembly GCA_029937635.1. Lineage (GTDB taxonomy): Bacteria > Nitrospinota > Nitrospinia > Nitrospinales > VA-1 > Nitromaritima. The sequence continues at coordinate 617 of JAPYPM010000277.1, read as the reverse complement.
TGGCGTGCGAGCGATTAAAGAAACTTGATTTGTCTCGGCACTTTCCATTAATCCAGACTCAATAGCCCTGTGATCAAGTAGGTTTAAGTTGACTTGAATGCTCTCAGGGTTTAGCTTTTCTATCGCTATAATTCCTTCTTTAGGGGATCTGACAGAAACTCCAAAAGCTCGAATAATACCTTTTTTCTTAAGTTGATTAACCCAGGTCAGAATATCGTGATTGTGTTGAATTATATCGGGTGATGGATTGTGTAATTGCAAAAGATCTATGTAGTCTGTTTTAAGACGTTTGAGACTTCCTTGTAGAGATTTTGAGAGATTCTTTATAGAATAATTAGCTGGTTCATCATAATTGACTAGCCCAACCTTCGTAGCAATGAGCACACGATCCCTAAACTTTAAAAATGTTTTACCTATAAGACTTTCACTATGCCCTTCTCCATAAACGTTGGATGTGTCAAAAAAATTTATTCCACTATCCAACGCACAATTTAAAGCTCTTATTGATGAGTTGTCATCTGTTGGACCATAACTTGTCGAGCCTTTGCTGACACCTCCTATACCCCAAGCGCCAAAACCAATTTCGGACACAAAAATCTCTGTTTTCCCGAGTCGGC
>JAPYPM010000009.1 GCA_029937635.1 Nitrospinaceae bacterium | reverse complement strand
ACCCATATCTCAGGCTGACAACGCAGGAACAATTCCCAAGGCTGGAAGTAGTTCGTCGAGTTAAAAAGGACAGTGCCGCCTATTTTGGCCCTTACACTATGGTCAAAGAAATACGCCAAACTCTCCGGTTAATATATAAGATATTTCCACTTAGACAAAGTAAGGATCGTTTAGATGGTACGGCAATAAGAAGACCATGTTTAAACTACCAAATGGGTAGATGTTTAGCTCCTTGCGCAGGTTATCCTTCAGAGGCGGAATATAATCAAATTGTTCAAGATGTGGTACTTTTTTTAAAAGGTAAAAACAATGAACTAGTAAAAAGTTTAGAAAAAAAAATGAAGTCCGCATCGAATAAATTAAAGTATGAAGAAGCAGGAGTTTATAGAGATAAAATATTAGCGGTAAAAACAGTTTTGGATAAACAAAAAATCATATCCACCTCTCTCGACGATCAGGATATTCTCGGCTACTGTCGTGGGGAAAAGCAGATAATAGTTCAGGTTCTTGTTATTCGAAGTGGAAAAATGGTGGGTGAAAAAGTATATAAAATAAAAAATTTGATTGATGCTGATGATAATGAAATCTTATCGTCATTTCTTAAACAGCATTACCTTGATCAAACTCTTCTTCCAAAAGAAATTCTTTTACCACATCCAATAGATGATCTTACACTGATATTAGATTGGTTATCGAAAAAAAAGAAAAGCCGTGTTCATATAGAAATCCCATCGCAAGGAAAAAAGAAAGATCTTGTGCGAATGGCTGAAGAGAATGCCAACTTTGCATTAAGGGCAGAGTTGCAAAAAGATGAACTAAGTCTTCGAAGTCTTGAAGAACTTCAGGAAACACTAGGCCTAAAATATTTTCCAGAAGTAATTGAAGGATTTGATATATCGAATATTTCAGGGAAGCACGCGGTGGGTTCGGTTGTAGTGTTTAAAAATGGAGTCGCGCAAAATTCGAAATACCGGCGATATAAAATAACTAGTGTCAAAGGCATTGATGATTATGCTATGTTGCGAGAAGTAATTAATAGGCGGTATAGTCGTCTTATTCATGAACAAAAAAAACTCCCAAATCTTATTTTAATTGACGGTGGGCTGGGACACCTATCTAGCGCTGAAAAAGTAATACGCGAATTGGACATTTTGGGGAAAGTTGATTTAGCCTGCATCGCAAAAGGAAAATTTCGTAATGCTGTTGAAACTGATGAGATATTATTGCCTGGTAAAAAACAGCCAATTTACTTTCAGGAAAATTCTCCCTCTAGATTTTTATTACAGCGTATTCGAGACGAATCCCATCGATTCGCAATATCATATCACCGGCAATTACGCAGCAAGAGTTCTCTAGATTCTTCCCTAGAGTTAATTTCAGGAGTAGGTAAAAAAAGACGTTTATTGCTACTTAAAAAATTTGGGAGTCTTGATGCTATACGCAAAGCTTCAGTGATTCAGTTGCAGGATTTGCCTGGAATTACAGAAAACCTAGCTAGAAAAATAATAAGCTCTTTGGGATCCGGAGAGGTCAAAAATAACTAACATTTAGTATTCCAAATGACGATAGTATAGTTGATAAAAGTCAATTTCCCATAGGGCGAAAGCTATTTAAGTCTAATTAGCAATTAATTGTTATTAATGTTTAGAGTGGATACTTATAAATGAAAAAAAAGAAAGAAAAGTTTAATCTCCGGTTAAAACGACGATTTTTCACGGTAATTCTAGGGCTTCTATTTTCTATTGGTTCTCCACAGTTAATGTATGCTAAAAATGGGATTACGCCTCAATTAATTGAGGAGGCCAAAATTCTGTTTGATAGAGAAAAACAGTTATTGAACGCCCGTATAAATGTTGACTGGAATATGCAGCATAGTCTTCAGCATCCAGATTTTAGAAAAAGAATCTCAGTAGAAGAACTACAATATTATGAAGGATTTGTGGAATCAGATTATAGAGAAAAGTCAAAACAAAATCCACATATTTCAGGTTCTTTTGTTCCTAGTTTAGATTACATAAAAAAAAATAAATACAAAAAGGATCCTTTGGGCTTTCCTGTGAAAAGAAGATATAAGTGGAGTAATGATTCCTATCTAACAATAAAATCGTACTCCTTGGAAAAAATTTCTATAAGCAGGGATGGGAAATACGCTAAGGTAACTATGATGCTAAAAGGCAGACAGAGATTAAACCCGGCTATAGTAAGGGCCGATGTCGAATTTTCTGCACAGTATCCGAAGACTGATTATTGGGAAAAAATAAATGGGAACTGGGTACTCACATTACTATCAACACCAGTTAATACGAGCGGAACAGGAATTCTCAAGTTTTTAGTTCCAAAGAATAAAAAGGGATGGGGCAAAATAGAATTCGTGGAACTAAACTCCGCAGACCTCAAGCTTCCCTAATATATTTCGTCTCCACATTTCTCGTAACAACGAAGGGAATATTAAATTAACAACATGTATCCTGTTTTCTGATGTGGAACCTAGAGGGCTTGAAGGCGAATGTCAGCCAAATTTAAGAAAAATAATACCCCAAAAAAACTAGGATAGCTATATTGATTCATTTTGTGGAGAATATGTACGACATGAATCCAATTCACAGGCGAAAAATTTTAATTATCGAAGATGTGATTTTTGCTCTGGAAACTAAATATAAGGGTAGAAAATTAGATAATTTAAAAAAATCATAATTGTGAATCAATATTTAAACAGTCAAAAACCATCTGATCAAAGTTAATTTTTAATTTCGGTAAGCTTTTGTTCCAAACGGCGAACAAGTTCTTGATAATTGTTTTTAGAAATTATTTTATAAAGCTTAGACCGTAGATTGTTTCTCATGCTTATTCCATCTAGGGCAACATCAACCACTTGCCATTGATTACTATATTTGTATAAGTGGAAAACAATATTAATTTCTCCCTCTTTGTCATGAACCACTGAAAGTGGAACATTAGCTTTTGATTTATTAATACTGGTTTGACCATAAATTAACTTGAGAGTGGAAAAAAATTTTCCGGAGTTGGGGAAGGCTTCCTTGATAAACATAAGGCTAAGAAGGTCGACAAACACTTTTTGTTCCGTTAAAGAGCGTTTTACCCAGTATTTCCCCAGGGCCTTACGACATATTTCTTTAATATTTAAAAGGTCAAGCGCATTGTAAGAAAGTAAGTCGTTTTTTTTGATTTCCTCAGGGGATAATTGTATTCCCGTTTCTAAACTGCTAATAGACTTTATAAGTATTTCCACTGTACTGCGAGGAGAAACTTCTTCAGCAATTACCGATGACAATCCAAATAAAGATAAAATAAAAACTACTAAAAAAAACAGATTATTGCGAGAGTTCATAGTTGTGATAAATTAATAGCTTAAATGTTGAAGTGATTAATACAAAAATTTCTCAATACTCGAGTATAGACTGTTTAACTCAAACTAAAAAAATAATATTTTTCATATGAGTCCGGTTTTGTCAAGTAAGGGGTTTGTTTTTTCTATAATTTTTGTAGGTTTAGTAGGTCAGGAAACTGAGTTAATTAAAAAAATAGATAATAGATATAGCTCGGCCAAGTCTATAGATGACTTTCATACCTTAGAGGAATTGACTAAGAGGTCTTTAAAAATATTCCCAGAGTCGGATAAGCTTTATTGGAGATTGGGAAGGATTTACTTCAAACTAGGTAACAAATTAGAGACTGAATCTAAAAAAATACATTATTTTTCCTTGTGTATGGTACAGACAAAAAAAACAATTGAAATTAATTCACAGTCTGCCAATGGACATTTTTTTAACGGTCTTTGTAATGGAACTCAAGGACAGGTTAAAGGTATCTGGAGTAGTTTAGAAACTATTGAACCATTTAAAAAAGATATGGAAAGAACAATTAGCATAGATCCATCTGTTGAAGAAGGAGGGCCACACAGAGCTTTGGGAAACCTATATTTAAAGCTCCCTTATATTCTAGGGGGGGATTTAACGCTTTCAATTATACATTTCCAACGGGCTATTCAACTTGGACCTAAATTTGGCGAAAATTATCTTGGTCTTGCTGAGGCCTATATCGAAAACAGAGATTTTATGTTAGCTAAAAATATCTTATACATACTTCTTGATTTGGACTTGAACTCACAAAAAGAAGATTCCGTTCTTGGATGGAAGGCCGATGCCATGAAATTGCTGAAAAACATAAAAAGTGAATAAACCCAGAAAATTATGCTGAAAGAATTAAGGATAAATAACTTTGCTATTATTGATAATCTGCACGTTGAATTTGCGTCAGGCCTTATAGCTCTGACAGGAGAAACAGGTGCGGGAAAATCAATTATAATAGATGCCCTCAACCTCATTCTTGGAGGTAGAGCGGATTCTAATTTTATCCGGACAGGAGAATTATCAGCGACTGTTGAAAGTGTATTTGAAATAACCAATCCACAAACATTAGATATCATTTCAGAATTAGGGATCAACAATAATGACGGGGAGGTTGTTTTAAGGCGCACGATATCTAATACTGGGAAAAACCGTTGCTTGGTTAACGATTGTACGGTTACGGTGGGTGTCTTGGCGAAGTTAGGGGACCTATTGGTTGATATTCATGATCAGCATGACCATCAGGCACTTCTCAATCCAGAAATCCATGTTGACTTTCTTGACTTGTACGGGAAAACCATGGATGAAAGAAATAAGTTTTCCAAAAAATATTTTAAATATCTAGAAGACATAAAAAAAGTAGAGGATTTGCGTTCTCAAGAAAGTGAACGTATGCAACGAGAAGATCTACTTCGTTTTCAAATTAATGAAATTGATAAAGCCAGTCTTTCATTGGATGAGGAAAATCTTCTTAAATCAGAAAAAAATAAATTACAATATGCGGAAAAGATTCATGAGTCGGTTAAATTAGTTCTCAACTTAATCGCAGAAAAAGAAGGATCCGTCCTTGAAGATTTGGGCTTAGCCAAAAGAGAATTAGAATCCCTTCCCTTGTTGGACCCAGAGTTAAGCAAACAAGTACAACGAGGAGAATCTGCCTTCTGTGAAGTTGAAGAGTTGATTGAAGAGTTAAGGGACTATGCTCTTAAAATAGAATTCAATCCCTCTCGCCTTGAAGAAATAGACGATCGCTTATCAGAAATTAATGGCCTAAAACGTAAATATGGTGGAGATATTGAGTTGGTGTTGGATTACTTTAAAAAAATTTCTAACGAATTAGATACTCTTTCTGATTATCAAGACAATATGAAAAAGGCTCAAAAAGATATAATGCTACATCAGACAATTTTGTCAGAACTTTCAGTGGTTTTGGCAAAAAAAAGGGAAAGGACAGCAGTTATTTTTCAAAAAGACGTAGAGAAGGAGCTTTGTGACCTAGGTATGAAAGATGTGAAGATAAAAGTCCAATTCAACTATGAAGAGGATGATACTAATTTCGTGAAATTTAGAAACCAAAAGGTGAAACTAAATTCGACCGGTTTGGGGAAAATAGAATTTTTATTTTCTCCTAACTTGGGTGAAGACCTAAAACCTCTTGCTAAGATAGCCTCAGGAGGGGAACTTTCTCGGCTTATGCTGGCATTAAAGTCAAATCTAAATAAGCAAGATACTATTCCTGTGATGATTTTCGATGAGGTTGATACAGGGGTAGGAGGAAAAATTGCCGAAGTAGTGGGAAGTAAATTAAAAAAAATAGCAGCTGGAAAACAGGTATTCTGCATTACACACCTACCACAAATTGCAGGCAAGGCAATTTCACACTTTGTGGTATTCAAAATGGTAAAAGGGAAAAGAACTTATTCTGGCATTCGAGAACTTTCGGAGCAAGAGCGAGTCGAAGAAATCGCAAGAATGTCCGGTGGAAAAAAAATCACCAAGACTACTCTTAGCCATGCTCGAGAAATGATCCAACCTTAGTTAGGTTATCCATTTCCTCTAGTAGTTGTTTTCCATTTATTAAATGGAATAAGACTTCCCTCGAGTATATTTTTTTATAAAGCTTGAGAGCCACTTTTATTTAAAAAATGGTTTCTCAACCTTAGTCAGAAGACTAGGCTTTTGAATATATCTCACCACCTTTTTCTTTAAAAGACTCAGACATTTCTTTCATACCTTCATCGAGTGCTTTTGTTTCTTCCATACCTTTTTGTTTGGCGTAGTCACGCACATCCTGCGTGATTTTCATCGAACAAAAATGCGGGCCGCACATAGAACAGAAATGTGCAACTTTGGCGGAATCTTTTGGTAACGTTTCATCGTGGAATTGCAATGCCTTTTCTGGATCAAGCGACAGGTTAAACTGGTCTTCCCAACGAAATTCGAACCGTGCTTTGCTTAGCGCATCATCACGTACTCTTGCTCCAGGGTGACCTTTGGCAAGATCAGCCGCGTGTGCCGCGATTTTATATGTGATGACGCCTTCTTTTACATCTTCACGGTTAGGAAGCCCCAGATGTTCTTTGGGGGTGACGTAGCAGAGCATGGCTGTTCCATACCAGCCAATCATTGCCGCTCCGATGCCACTAGTGATGTGGTCATAACCCGGAGCGATGTCGGTGGTCAGCGGTCCTAATGTGTAGAAAGGAGCTTCTCCACAAATTTTCAATTGTTTTTCCATGTTTTCTTTGATCATGTGCATGGGAACATGACCGGGGCCTTCAATCATGGTTTGCACTTCATGTTTCCAGGCGATCTTTGTCAGTTCACCTAGAGTTTCCAATTCTGCAAACTGGGCTTCATCGTTAGCATCAGCAGTGGAACCAGGGCGTAATCCATCACCCAGAGAGAAGGAGACATCGTAAGATTTTAAGATTTCGCAAATTTCCTCAAAGTTTGTATATAGAAAATTTTCTTTATGATAAGTGAGACACCATTTTGACATGATTGCTCCACCGCGTGACACGATGCCGGTCACACGGTTTGCAGTCATTGGGACATAGCGCAATAATACTCCAGCATGAATAGTGAAATAGTCCACACCTTGTTCACATTGTTCTATTAGAGTATCTCGATAAATTCCCCACGTCAGGGCTTCTATTTTCCCATCTACTTTTTCCAAGGCCTGGTAGATAGGAACCGTACCGATAGGAACTGGTGAATTACGAAGGATCCACTCACGAGTTGTATGAATATTTTTTCCTGTTGAGAGGTCCATAACATTGTCAGCTCCACATCGTGATGACCATACCATCTTTTCGACTTCTTCTTCTATAGATGAGCTGACTGCTGAATTACCAATATTGGAGTTAATTTTAACGAGAAAATTTCGACCGATAATCATCGGTTCCGATTCAGGATGATTGATATTAGCGGGGATGATGGCTCGACCGCGAGCTACTTCTTCGCGGACGAATTCGGGGGTGATTTCGTTTTGAAGGTTAGCCCCGAAAGAATTTCCTTTAAGTCGATTTTCCCGTTCCGCATTTTCTGTCCATTGTTTTCGTTTCTGGTTTTCGCGAATGGCGATGAACTCCATTTCTGGAGTGATGATGCCCTTTTTGGCGTAATGCATTTGGGTAACATTTTGTCCCGGCTTAGAGCGTAAAACTTTAACACGAGTTTTTGGGAACCGCTCGGTATTAGGATTTTCTCCATCTCGGTAGCCATCGTCTTTAGGCATAATAGTTCGCGCATCGTAATACTCTACATCTTCACGGCCAGTGATCCAGGGAAGGCGTATGGGTTGCAACCCCTCACGAATATCAATCTTTACATTCGGATCAGTGTAGGGGCCGGATGTGTCATAAACAAGGATCGAACTTTCATCATTTTCTTTATGGTGATCATTTTTGTTCTCTGTGGTGGAGGGAGATAGGGAGATTTCCCGGAATGGTATTTTTATCTCTGGATGCAAGACTCCACTCACATACACTTTTTTAGAGTTCGGGGAAATCGGATCGGTGGAAATTTCAACCTTTTCATCCGTAGCTCCATGGCGGTTGCCATTACCATTAGATTTTGATTCTTTCATAAAGTGTTTCCTCCAAATTTCTGCGTATATTTAAATGAATGTTCTTTTATATGAGACGAGTTCCAAATATCAGAAATCAAGGCCACCCCAAAGGCCCCTTGATCCAAACATTCGGAAACGCGATGCAGTGTTATTCCTCCTAAAGCTAGGACCGGCAAGTTAACTTTTTGGGATACCTGCCGTAATAAGCCCAAACCTTGCGGTGGGCCGTAATTTTCTTTAGAGGGTGTTTCGTAAATCGGGCTAAAAGTTATGTAATCAGCTCCTTGTGCTTCGGCAATATGCGCCCCTTCTAGTGAGTGCGTTGATACTCCTACGATCAAGCCAGGGAAAGCACTTTTAATCTCATTGGCATGAGCACAGCTTTCTGTTAGGTGCACACCATCAGCATCTATTTTTTTCGCGATATCTGCCCGTGAGTTAATAATAAGTCTCGCGTTATAGTTTGATGTAAGTATACGCAATTGACTGCCCAGTTCAATAAGCTCACAATCTGTTAAATTTTTTTCTCTTAGTTGAAGAGCTCTAACACCTCCCATTAAAGCAGCTTCTGAGGCTTCTAGAAAATTATTATCACTCTCGAATAAAGATCTATTTGTGATTAGATACAAACGAAGCCAGTTGAGATCCTTCGGAGTTGTCATTTTGTAAGTATAGTTTATGTCTAAAGCTTGCACGAGTTGTCTCTTTGTTATGGCGTATTTATCAATCCATCGAGTGGGCTACTAGCAGATGCATAGAGTTTCCTTGGTATGCGTCCTGCTTCAAAAGCCAGACGACCACAGTGAACAGCGGCTTTCATAGCGAATGCCATTTTGATAGGGTCTTTTGCTCCTGCAATTGCAGTGTTCATGAGAAGTCCTTCTATTCCAAGCTCCATAGCCCTACATGCATCGGAAGCAGTTCCAACACCGGCATCAACAATGACTGGAATTTTCACAGCTTCATGAATCAGTTTTATAGTAAATGGATTGCACACTCCAAGCCCTGATCCAATGGGTGCGGCCAATGGCATAACAGCTGAACATCCTACGTCTTCTAATTTTTTGCAAAGTACTACATCATCTGTGCAGTAAGGGAGCACCTGAAATCCCTCTTTCACCAGAATTTTAGAGGCTTCCAGAGTAGCTTCATTATCGGGGAATAATGTTTTTTCATCACCAATCACTTCTACTTTAACCATATTTCCAAGACCCGCTTCACGTGCAAGCTGGCAAGTCATAACCGCTTCTTTCACTGTGAAGCAACCAGCGGTATTAGGTAGAAAATAGTATAATTTTGGATCGAGAAAATTAAGAATGGAGTCCTTTGCTTTGTCTAGTTCGATACGACGGACTGCCAATGTGACCATTTCAGAACCAGATGCGGCTATGGCATCACGGGTTTCCTCAAAAGATGCATACTTGCCTGTTCCAACAATCAAGCGAGACTTGAATGTCCTGTCTCCGATTTTAAATTGCGATGATTCCATTTTAATTTTTCAAAAAAATAAATTAAATATATTTAAGAAAGCCACTATACGCAACTTCTTCATAGCCCACCACCAACAGCATGAACAATTTCGATATTGTCTCCATTATGAACTTTTGTTTGCTTGAGTTTTGAGTTGGGAATGACTTCTTGATTTAGTGCTATAGCGCAATGGGGTGAAACTATTTCCAGTTCAAGCAATAAATCTGCTAAATTGTCACTGGAATGTATATTTTTTTCTTTCCCGTTTATCTTAAGTACCATCCAAAAAACCCTGGCTCAATAAAAATAAAATAGATCGATCAAGATTTCAAACAACAGTTACGCGGAGGTTAAAGTGAAGGAAGTGCGAAAAAAAAAGCCACAACCAAGCAAGTGATTGCAGCTATGCCAAAAGCTCCATCCACTTCCCTTCGCTGGTATTAGCCAGATCAGGTTCAAAGGGTTGCCCTTTTAAAATTAAGAGACTCTCAGAAAATCACCCCTAGCGAACTACTTTTTTACCTTTTTAGCAGATTAACGGAAATTAAAAACATGTCAAGGTATATTGATCTTAAAAATATTTTTGGTATAGTTCGTCCATGAAATTGTTTAAGTCTGGGGTCATTGGTTTTATAATATTGAATTATATTAGTTTCGGTTGTACGAAAGCTCCGAGTCAATTCGCAGCTATTCCGTCTCAGTCTCTGTCAACCATTGACCGAGAATTATTCACAAGAGCTGCATTACATCAGAGTAAGGGGCAAATCGATTCTGCCATTTTGCTGTGGAGTAAGTTTTTAAAAAGAAACCCAAACTCTTTCACAGCTAGAAATAATCTGGGTTTACTTTATTATGCCAATGACGAGATTGTGCAGGCTATTTACTACTCTGAACAGGGGCTTAAGCTGAGCCCGGATGAAGTTCAAACTAAAAAGAACTTGGTACGAGCACTAAAAGTTCAGTCCGCTATATTTGAAGAAAACAGGGAATTTGATGAGGCAATAATGAACCTTAGAAGAATTATTGAATTGTCTTCTGCTGAAGAACAGGAAGCTTTTGAGAGGCAGATAGAGTCTTTGGAAGATTATATTTTTGAACAAGTTAAAAGGTCAAGCTCGATGGAGCAATATCAGGAATTTCTAAAAAAATATCCACGCAGTCTTGGGAATTCTGATGAAGCTAGGCTTTGGATTGAAAAAAAGGTGCAGACTGAAAAAATAAACAATCAAGATTCATTGTTTTCTAGTTCGCAGTCAGATCTAAAAACGGAACTAAAATAGATTGCAAAGTTTATTATAATTTACTCTTTCTTTTTCTTTCACAATATAAAAATAGCGAGTTGTAGTTTTTATGGGCGCAATTGATCAAATTGAATTAGAGCAGGTTATTGAAAGTGAGTGGAGTTATTTACTGTCTGAGGTTGACCATTGGAGCCTTCTACGCGGTGAACAGGATATGGAAATTTTAGAACATGTTCTGCGATGTATTTTACATATTGGTAATACATCCGAACACGCTGAAGACTTTGCCGAATGTACAAAAGTACAAAATTCTGATGGTGGATGGTCTAAGATGTCACATGAAGACAAAACCTCTATATGGATAACAACCTTTGTTGGTTTGAAGCTCTGCCGCGGGAACCTTATTTTAAACAACCCGAACATTGAAGGATCAATTCAACGTGCCTTGGAGTATGTTTTATCTAGTCAGGAAGAAGATGGACATTGGGCGGACGTGGAGTGGTCACACTTAGATACCACTTGTTCGGTGACAGTATTTCTTACAGTTTATCAGGTTACTCACGATCAAAAGAATGACGACCGGATCAACAAAGCGCGTAAACGAGGATATGATTTCATTATGAATTGGCAGCGTGGTTCCGGTTTATGGAAGGATGATACATTTCAGCCTGCGGGGATCGAAACAACCGCACATCTTATGCAATACACCTTGATCCCAGCATATTTTATGGATGGGGTAGAAGATGCCCAAAAAATATGTCTTGAGGCAGCTAATAGCTTAGTTGACGAACAAGCAAAAAATGGGTCGTGGGATGGCGAAAACATGGATCACACAATGGATGCCTGCCGCAATTTAATCTTGGTAGCGGATACATTTAATCAAAAAGAAAAATACTCTTCTGTCATCAAAAAAGGAGTCCGTTGGCTCTTGGATGAAAAAAACGCACTTGGCTGGGGTGACTTTAAGGAAGAGCCTACTAATGTCGAAAGAACAGCAGACGGATTGGATACACTTCTGAAATACCGACGATTCTGTTCCAAAGAACCGATGTCGCATTTTTGGGCGTATAGCAAGTAGCAAAAGTTTTTATTACTTACCTTTCGTTTCTATTTATGGCCTAATGCAAGCAGTTATCCTTCTCGCTGGATATGGATCCCGCCTAGGTCGCGACGATATTCCCCACAAAAGCCTTCTTCCTTTTGATAACGAGACTTTGCTTTCAAGGCATCTTGCCTGCTTAGAATCCCTAGGCATAAGTTGCGTTTACCTAGTGGTTGGCCACAATAAAAAATATGTAAAGCAATATGTTAAGGACCTTAATCTAGCGCTTGAATGCGAGTTTGTAGATAATGATTTGTATCGTACCACCGGGAACACTTTATCTATGATCATGGGTTTGCGTTATTGCAGTGAAGATGTTGTTATTCTTGATGGAGATGTGCTTTATCCGAAGTCCGAGTTTTGCAAGTATGTAACAAATTCAGAACGAACGTCGTTCGCATTAATTTCGTCAGATATAGATGATACAGAATCAAGTAAAGCTTTGCTTCGACCCGATGGCAAAATAGAAATGTTTATTACCAAAAGAGACCTGACGCTTGATGAGAAAGCTAACTTTGTTTTCGGTGGAGAGGCTATTGGTTTTTTTAAACTTTCATCCGATAATAGTAAAAAATTTATCGACCATTATAAGAAATTTGAATCTAAGTATGTTGAGATTCTATGGGAGATTCCATTTACTGACTTTGCCAAGTTTGTAGACCTTAGCGTTTGGTCGATTAATCAAGGTCCTGGTTGCTTTGAAATCGATACTCAGGATGACTATGAACAAGCACTGTCGATCTTTATAAAATATAGAGATCGTTTTTGATCAAAAACTTGGTTAAATAAAAATTTTGAGTTGCAACCATTTATTTTTTTCGTTGGAGTTACAGGTGTTATCTAAATATAAGGCAGTTTTTTTTGATGTAGGTGGAACGCTTCTTCGAGTTGAACCTTCTGTGGGGGATGTTTATGCAACCTATGCAAGGAGCTTTGGGTTTAAGGGATCAGCGAAAGAATTAAATCAGCTTTTTCAAAGAGAATGGACTGATTTAGGAGGAATGGAGTCTTTAGGTAATAGTAGCGGTAAGGAAGCAGAAAGAAGTTTTTGGAAGAGACTCGTTTATCAGGTTTTTGAACACTATGGTGGTCTTGAAAATTTTGAAGATTACTTTGAAATTATTTATGAGGCATTTTCACGCAAAGACCACTGGCATGTTTTTGACGATGTTATTAGCTCAGGCATTTTAAATAAATTAAAAAACCGTGGTGTCACATTGGGAGTTGTTTCTAACTTTGATTCCCGTCTCCATACAATTTTAGAAAGCACTGGTCTTGCGCAATATTTTGATTTTATTTTAGCTTCTGCTGAAGTAGGCTCAGCCAAACCCGATAAAAAGATTTTTATTGAGGCCATTAGAAAAAGTGGAGTTGATTCTACGGAAGCTTGTCATATTGGTGACGATCTTCGTGCAGATATTCAGGGTGCCAACAGCGTAGGAATAGAAGCAATACTTGTAGATCGTAATCAAAAACATAAAAAAAATGGCCTTACTACAGTGAATTCTTTTCAAGAGTTGCACTGAAAAATAATTTTGGTTTTGATTAAGTGGCTTTTCTGGGGGTAAGCGTTATGAACACTTTTGAGCCGACACCACTTTTGAACTCTTATTACTTTATAGTCTTTGAAGTCTTTTTTAATTTAATAAGCTCCCAAAGTAAATAGATATAAAATGGAGTGTACTCTAGCCATGGGATGAGAACTGAGTATTGGGTGATATCCTGATAGTCTAGATAAAAGTCGAGGTAGTATAATCCGATTAACCCAGTTAGAAATATCAACGACTTTGAATGAAAAATGCATAAAAAGGGTACGGTCCAACATAGATACCATGGGTTTTGAACAGGGCTTATAAGGAATACTAATACAATGATTATGAAAATATTTCTTACCCATATGTCTGAAGAGTCTTTTTTAAAATCCTGTTTTATAATTAAATAGACTACCGTTCCTAAAATGATCAAAGCCATGATACTTTTGGCAAATATCATGCTATTCCCAAAGATTGGGATTTCCGTGTCCACTCCTAGCTTTAAAATACTTTTAAAAAAGTATAGCAAGATTGCAAACAAGCTGTCGTTGCTTTGCCAAAAAACACTATACGTTTTTAAACCTTCAAATAGCCTTCCCTCTATATTAAAAAACGGTAGATAAAAAATTATAATAACAGTGCTAAATAAAATTAAGTGAAGAGTTAGTGTTGTTGTGCCACGTTGTTTATTTTCTTGTCCAAGAAACCATGATCTTTGAAGGTAAAAAGGAAGAAGAACTGCAGAATAAAATTTTCCAAGAACACTCAATGCTAGGAAAAAAATGGATCCCACCATACGTTTTCGTATAAGAAAATATATGGACACACAAAGACACGATATGCCGATTATATCCAGATGAGTTGAATTGTAAGTTTCCTTGATCATTAGTGGTGACCAAAAATAAACTAGACTAAAATTTTGGTTGAGGTTTAAGGCCCTTAACGAAAGTATAATGAAAACCATTCCCATTAAATCAAATGCCATAAATATTATTCGCAAGGTTAAAAGACTGTCTGAGTTTATTTGTTGCGAGAAACGAAACACATATTGGGCTAAAGGTGGATAGATAGTGGGAACCTCTGGGTGGTTAATTCGCTCCATATACTTAAGAGCAATGTCACTTTCCCATTTCAAGTCATTTAGAAAAGCTAGCTCACTTTGATCGTTTTCCCCGTAATGTGAGTGAAAATATACTGGGTCTTGTATTTTTAAAGATTTGTATTGATTGATTTCTTCTGGGGAAAATTTAAAGGGATTTATTCCATGAGCAAACACCTTACCATCCCAAAGATAGCGGTATACGTCATCTTCTTGAATCTGTTGGGAGGGAAGCATTGTAAAACGAAATAATAATCCAAAAGCGATAAGGGTCCAGAAATATTTTTTAGAACAGTTGGATTTAAAAACAGAAAAACATGCCAGCGTGTAAAGAAAAAATAAAGAAAAATAGATGACAAGATACTCAATAATAGGACGTTTGGAGTAACCTTCACCCCAGTTGAAATCTTTAGATAGGTCTGTTAACCCTAGATAGAGGATCAAGCTCAATAAACCAAGAACTATCAGAAAAATATTTGATCGCATGATTTGAAAAAACATGGAGACTTGAAGCCTTTTAGTTAAGTGATATTTAGGCTAGCCCTTTCATTTTTAAGGACAATTTCTTTAGGTGGCCTTGTTAACGGGAATGAATCTAGAGATGTAATACATCTCAAAAAAATATCTTTATATTGCCAAATAACATAGCTAAAATAAATCAGATATCCAAGGAAATTTTTCGGGCGTAGATCTGATGCGTAAACAAATGTATAGAAGTTGGAAAACTATAGGCTCCGTTCTTGGGGAGTCAATCGTTAAGGTCGATTCTGACGGCTCCCAAGCCTTATCTTGGTTAGACTTTCAGTGGAAGATTATATTAGGTAAGGACTTGGCGCAAGTCACACGGGTAAACAAATTATCCAGTAAAAGCTTGTTTGTCACAGTGTCAGATGGAGCATGGTTTTCGTGTTTGGAGTCATTACGTGAAAAAACTATCCATATGATTAATGATCGCGCAGGTTCGGTTTTAGTGAACAGGATTGTTTTTCAAGAAGGGCTTATTCTAGACGTTAGTATAAAAAATCCTTATGAAAAGAAAAAACAGTATTCATTAATGGGAAATAAAGCAGAAATACCAGAAACAGTAGTCAAGGATGAGAGTATGCAGACTATCCTTGACCGTATCAGTTTTAAGTTAAAAATAGTTTTGCCAGTTGCGATATTGATTTTCATCTCCAATTGTACCACCTATTCAAGAGACCTAGTTTCCCAGAATATTGATTTGTCTAATTCGTATGCAGTTCAGGCTTTTAAGAATGTATCTAAGGGAAAAGACAGAGAGAATATTAGAGATCCCCGAGCTTACTACCATTATTTAATGGCTTTGCAGGGGGTTCGAGGACATAAGTTTGAAGAGGCTTCAGACAACTTTAGCAAGGTTGTTCAGTTTGCCCCGGGTGATTATGAGTTTTATCTTCAGTTAGCCATTAACCTTATTCGGGCAGGGAAAATAGAGAATGCCTATAGAACACTCGAGAAGTCTTTAAGTCATTTTCCTGATAATCCCGAATTGAATATGATGATTGGAGATATTCTTAGCAGGCGACTCGAATATGAAAAAGCTCTAGGTCATTATCAACGCGTAACTCAGACCAATTTGGGTTCAGCAAGGGCCCTTCTTCTGATCGGAGCAATTTATGAAATTCGTCAACAATATAATCTTGCAGAAGAGATGTATAAGAAGTTACTTCAAGTAGAACCAAACAATCCCTTAGGGCATTTCTATCTTGCGAGGATTAAAATTGTTGCAGGAAAATTAGAAGATGCGAAAGGATTTTTAAATCAAACTTTGGAATTACGCCCTAACCTTTTGCATGCTCGAGAATTTCTGGCTTGGGTTTTGGAGGCTCAGGGGAAGCCCGATGAGGCTAAAAAGCAATACAAAATTTTTTTAAAGTTAGACCCTTTTAATGAGAAAATTAAGAAGCGCATGACTGCTATGAAAGATACGGATTTACCAATAAATGTAGCCTCGATTAAATACCTCACAACTGCAAAAGAAGTTTTAGGTGCTCCCGAAGTTCATATGAAAATAGGAACTGTTTATTATGAGCAGGGTATTTATTTGAAAGCACTTGATGAGTTCCAGTTGCTTAAGGGGAGAAAACAAAATAATAAAATTTCGATGGTACTTGGGCGTATTTATGAAGTTCTTGGGCGCGTAGATTTAGCCATTCAAGAAATAAATACTTTGATGAAAACAGAGCCTCGGTCCACGCATTTAATGATTTACTTAGCGCGGTTGCATAGTATGAATAAGCAGCCTAAAAAAACCGTTCAATTAATCGAGGAAGCTATTAAATTAGATGAAAATAATGACATTCTTTATCGCTCCTTAGCAATTGCATTTATTGAAGTTGATCAATTGGATAAAGCCATTGATTCAATGCAAAAAGCAATTGCGATAAACAAAGATAAAGATTCTTATTATTTCGAGTTAGGAGCTCTCCTGCAGCGGACAGGTGAATTTGAGCGAGCTATAAAAAATATAAAGTACTCTATCGAGCTTAATCCCATGCATTCCAATGCACACAATTTTTTGGGGTATATTTATGCCATGGAAGGGAAATCACTAGATAAGGCTCTGAGTCATTTGAATAAGGCACTTTCTATACAACCTAAAAATGGTTTTTTTCTTGATAGCCTGAGCTGGATTTATTTCAAGAAAGGGGAATCGGGAAAAGCCCTTAGAGAACTTAAAAAGGCGATGGTTTATACGGCCCCTGACCCAGTTTTATATAGCCATTTGGGAGATATCCATTTTTCATTGATGAATTATATTGAAGCTAGTAAAGCTTGGGAAACAAGCCTTTTTCTAACTTTAGAGAAAAAGGATGATGTCGATAACGAGTTGCCTGATCCTAAAGAGCTGAAAGAAAAGATTCAAAAGGTGAAAAATTTTCTAAATTATTAATACGATCAATAAGCTTAGACCTCGCCTTAATATTCTGGTCCAGACTATGGCAATTCTCTTCCCCCGTTTTTATGTAATAGGGTACTTGGTTGTTTCAATTGTTTCCTGCCATCCCAAGGCTTTACCCTTATTAGAAGTAGCGAAGCCAGAAATAAAGTCTCTTTCCTCTTTATTTTCTAAACTCGAAGCTCGCAAATCGACCATTCGAGATGTGAAAGCATTTGTACGCACAAAGATTTCTGGAAAAAACTTTAATCAATCATTTAGCCAGACATTGCTTGTTAAAGGAAATGAGGCAATGCGGGTGGATACCTACAGCGTCTTCCGTCAGGTTTTAGGTGTATTGATTTATGACGGTGAAAAAACTTTAATGTATGACCCGATAAAAAATCGAGTCATCTCTGGGGAAGAGGTTGGGGAAACTATGCGGCGAATTTTTGGGGTTTATATAGACTTTGGAGATTACATCAGTGTGTTTTTAGGAGGGATACCGCATCTTTCTCATTTGCAGACAAAAGTCGCAGAATGGAACAGCGACCAGACAGTTTTAAAAATTGAAACAATTAACCAGAAAACAGGAGAACGGGTAGATATTGAAATAGATGCTTATACGTTATTGCCAATATCATTAACCGTGATTCAACGTGCTCAGGAAATTTACAGAGTATATTGGGACGACTACAGGAAGGTTGATAAGTTGGACTTCGCTCACAAGGTTGTAGTCAAGGTTAAGTCAAAAAAACAATCGATTGTAGTAAAATATTCCGATGTGATTATCAACCAAGGTATTCCTTTCGATGCATTTGAGTTAGCGTCGGGATTGATGAATTAAAGAGTAATTGGTGACGTGTTAAAGAATGAAAATAAAATTTAAAACTCCCGCTAAAATTAACTTAGGTCTTCATATTCACGGAAAAAGAGAAGACGGTTTTCATGAATTGGAAACTATTTTTCAAATGGTATCTTTGTATGATGAACTAGAGTTAGAACTTTTACCTTCGGGGATTAAATTAGAGTGTGACGCACCAGGAGTACCTACAGATGAGACCAATCTTGTTTACAAAGCAGCCCTTCTATTGAGGAAGAACTATCAAGTTGAAGGTAAAGGGGTCAGTATTCGTTTAAAAAAAAATATTCCATTTGGGGCTGGGCTTGGTGGTGGCAGCGGTAATGCCGCCGGAGTACTTATGGGTTTGAATCGTTTGTGGAGTTTAAATATTGAGCGAGAGAAGTTAGCTAAACTGGCCGCTGAATTGGGCTCGGATGTCCCTTTTTTTCTTACTTCGCCTTGCGCACTAGGAATAGGCCGTGGGGAGAAGCTGGAAGCATTGAAAACTTGCCCTAGGTTTCAGGTTTTGTTAGTGTTCCCTGGGTTCCCTATTGCTACTTCATGGGTCTATCGGAATCTAAAATTGAAGTTGACAAAACGGGTAAATAATATTAGCATTCTGCGGAAAAACCTGTCCTTATTTGACATCACAAGTTTAGGATCCCAGCTGTACAATGATTTAGAACCTGTTGTTATTCAAAGGTTTCCAGAAGTTCAAGTAATTAAAAACGAATTGCGAACTTTGGGAGCTTTGGGTGTTCTTTTATCTGGCAGTGGGTCCACCGTTTTTGGTATTTTTGATGATTCGGAGAAAGCTCGGATAGCATGCTCAGGTTTGAGTGGTGCTTGGAAAAGGATTGTTGTGGAAACGATTGAAAGTTTTACTGATTTTTTCCCAGAGGAAATCCTGAACTACCCCTAACTAAAGTAGCTTAGAAATGGATGGTATTGAAAAATTTTAATTAGCAAAGCAAATTATGTAGGAACCATAACCCCGGTCAGTCTTCCACTTTAAGTGGCTTTTAACCTAGCAACTAACTTTTGGAAAACCCAACTATTGTGTTTTATGTTTACCCAAAAAGGGAATACTTTCTTAGGAAAAAAAATAAATAGTAATGTGTGTTGGTTGTTAGTTACAAGATTAAGCATATTTAAGCAGTAAATGCACATTGGGGCGTCGTCAAGCGGTTAAGACACAGGTTTTTGATGCCTGCATACGGAGGTTCGAATCCTCCCGCCCCAGCTTTTAATTAGAGTTATTTGGTTTCAGAGGAATTATATGCAACAAAATCTAAATGGTAGAGTCCTCATTTTTTCTGGAAGGGCTAATGTTGAGCTTTCAGAGGATATTTGCAAGCACATGGGCATTGAGTTGGGTCGTACGGTGATCAAGGATTTTTCGGATGAAGAAATTTATGTGCGTATTGAAGAAAATGTTCGAGGGGGTGATGTTTTTATAATTCAGCCAACTTGCTACCCAGGAAATAAAAACTTAATGGAACTATTGATCATGATCGACGCTCTTAAACGTGCCTCTGCCAGGCGTATAACGTCCGTGATACCTTATTACGGTTACGCTCGCCAAGATCGTAAGAGTGAACCACGGGTTCCCATTACTTCCAAGTTAGTAGCAGATTTACTAGTGACTGCGGGAACAGACCGAGTTTTAACAGTAGATCTTCATGCAGGGCAGATACAAGGTTTTTTTAATATTCCAGTGGATCATCTTTTTTCCATGAAGGTATTTATTCCTTATCTGCAAAATCTAGCATTGAAGGATATGATAGTTATTTCTCCAGATGCGGGAGGAGTGGAACGCGCCAGGGCTTTTGCAAAGCGCCTAGGGGTGAGCCTTGCTATTATCGATAAACGTAGAGAGGTAGCTAATGAGGCTAAGGCGATGAATATTATTGGAGATGTTGTTGACAAGGTGTGCTTCGTCGTTGATGATATGATCGATACCG